>NZ_JAUBSB010000115.1:0-7280 GCF_036702135.1 Microcoleus sp. LAD1_D3
AAGTTTTGAAGGAATATATTAGAAATCAAGAAAAGCCGTCCTAGAAGGACGGGGCTTGAATCCCGTTTTTTTGGTCATGGAGAAATTGGGGGCGATCGGCTTGTTGGGTAGCCGGATCGCTCCTGGTTGATTCCTCGGTTAATCGATAGTGAATAAGGAAGCCACTATTTCTATAAAGGGATAGGCGGAGATACAAGCCATTTACCTCAAATTGGCTTGCTAACTGATTTAGCTTAAATCTTTGCTAAGCGGGGCTTTGGGCCCTGTTCGCAAGTTTCTGCACAATTGCTACTCAAACCTCTGTCACTGCTCTGCTTCAGGTTTAGGTTCCTTCGGTTTTTTCTCAAAGACTTGGATATTTGGGTCTGATAGCACAAAGCCGTTAGAGGTTGATTCACCCATCTTGCCACCGATAGCAGCTACCCACATGGGATAGTTGGTAGCAGCATCCTCAAGCTTCTTCCATATTTTTGGCTTAACAGTAACAGACACTACCCGACCGTCACAGTCAAGCTCAAAGGTTTTCCAGTTGTCTTTGTTAGTCTCTACGTTGTTCGGTAGTTCGTTAATTTTGATGATGAGTTCAAGCTTGCCAATTGTCATAGCTAGTTTCGTTGGTTTAATGCGTTGCTTTTCTGGCACTTTGCCAGCTTTGTTATATTTATTCTCTAGCCTAGGGGTTGAAACCGCTACAGCTTCATCAGGATAAGTGACATGGTTTATCAAGCGGTCTAACGACCAAGCTCACCCGCTCTCGAAAGGGAGTGAGGAACGAATGGACTTTAGGCGGTCGGGTGCAGCGCCTTGTTGTGTTGTTGTCATTAGGGCTTTGCAGACTGAACTCGCAACTTAATAATCTAAACTTATTAACTTAGGCTCACGGTTCGACGGACTTAATAATTTCAATGAGTTTGAATCGTTCACAATACAAAAGCATATCTGGCGCGTATTTGCCTTGTCGCTCGTAATAGTTGCGATAACCTGCCCTCCACGAAGAAAGAGTTCGATCATCTTCACCACTATCATAAGCAAACGCTTCATCAACCTCATCGTAGCGGAGTAGTCGGAGTTCTACGGTCTCAATTATGGCAACAGGCGAACCTTCTCCATCCAACACCACGTGCTTTTGCCCCACTTGTGTTTGCTGGCCTTCACTCTGATGCCATGAGGTGCCCGTTTTCACCCCGTTAATGACTAAAAATGCCAATTCATTTGCCATTTGCGGCGTATCGCCAAAAGAGAACTGGTTAAGTTTTGACCACCATTGCTCGCTCATAGCTATCCTTGTAACCAATTTGTCCGTTCGCTTCTGTCACGCTGCACGCAACAACACAACTTATAATTGTGTCGCAGGTGCGGTACAACGCTCTTCCTAGTCGGCTTATCCCGCACATCTGCGGTTTAACTCCGAATAGTCTGAACACCTTCTGCTCTGCCTTAACTCAAAGAATAAACCTCTTTGATCGCCCTGCCAATGAGAAAAAGTAACCATCTTTTGTAAACTTGCGTAAATCCACTCGCTCGCCCTGCCAGTGAGAAAAAGCTCTTATTTTGACCTAAAGCTTGGAAGGTAGGACGGTACGCCTTGTACTGTATAGCTGGCGCGGCTCGCTTTGTTATAATAAAAGGAAGTAAATCCTAAACAACTGGGTAACTTTGATTTAGTTGGCTATAATAACTACAGGTCGCTAATTTTTTATAAATTCCAGTGGTTGCTGCTTAACAAACAGTATCCCTACTATCTGAACTTAGCACTCATAACTTTCTTTAAAATTTCGACAATAACCTTGTCTGGCGAGCGTGGGCTTCTTCAACGCTTTACAGCCAAGAACTGAATAAAATACCAATCCTGACAGGAGTTCCCCCGAACTCCTTTTTTTGTGTTTATTTTTACGTCGAATTCAATTGAAAGTTTGTTCACCCCATCAAAAAGGAGTTTTTGACATGGCTAAACCAAAACACAAAAGTATGCGGAATCAGCCAGAGATGTACGACGAAATCAAACGACCTTTCACCTTTAGTCTGACGCCAACAGCCGTCAACATACTGGATTATCTTGCCAAAATACACGGTATTTCTCGCTCAGAAGTTGTTGAGCAATTTGCTAGAACACGGGAGCATTTACCAGCTCATTCGCCAACCCAAAGTAACCCTTAGTTCGCAACGCAAACTCTTTGACAATCCAGCCCTTTTTTAGCCTCGCTCATTGCACTATGAATTTTTTTATTCCCAGAACCACACAACTGTATTTTGGCTATCAAGTACAAAAGCCAAAAGAGGCTAATTTGCAAAGGTTAGCTACTACACAAGAGCTAATCTTTGCTAGTTTTTGTCAGCCGATTGGTTGGAGTGTGGTGTCGAGCTTCTACCTTGCTAAGCATAGCAAGGTGTTAGCTCTTATGCCTTACCTAATCTTTTTTGAGGTTATAAATAGCCAAAAACTTATTTATAAAATAAACGGAGTTTTAAGGAAAAAAGCCTTGTTTTATAAGCTTTACAGCCGACCACTGCCTAGCGTAAAAACTACAGTAAAGTTGTGATTTACTGTAGTTTTTACTATTATTTGAATGGGAGCCAATTTCTGAAAGCCTCTTTTCAAAGCTTCGTAGCACTTCCACAAGACCTGAACTTGTCCCGTTTTCCTCTACCACCATTTATAACAATGAAAAAGAACCTCTCTTTGACCGACATTCTCGGTCTTTATGCTACCCACGTTCAGACCCAGCACCCGCAAAAGAAAGCGCAAGAAATTATCTCTCAAACTGAAACGGCTATCAACCGTTACACTTTGCCCGGATGGGGCTTGGAGCCTTTCAAAGGTCGCAAGCCCACGCGAGTTGAAATAGACAGGGCAACGACCTTTAAAAAAGGTATAAACGTGGAGCAATTCACAACTGCCTTAGAAGCTCAAGAAAAAGCCTTTGAACTGCTGCAACCCTCGGATAGTAGTAAGGAGGTTTACCGCTCGCGGCTTAAGGAACTTGTTTCTTGGTGCATCAAGCAAGGCTGGTGGCCGGGAAATACCTTACCTGAGAAATCTGTTGATTGCTGCGGAGGTCGCCGCCGTCGAGGCTACGGAATTATGGCGAAAACGCTACTGACGACCCGCTCTGCTTTGCCGCCTTACGGCTTGCAACCAGAGCAAGTGTCAGAGAAGTTAAAAGCTAAAACTGAACAGTTCTACAAGTTTCGTACCTCCGCCCACTGGCCGGGTAGATTAGAGGACCCGGTGAAAACTACAGCCTGCCGCAACCAAATTGGCTTGTTCTTTCACTTGCTCGGCTGGTTCCATTACTACCGAGGAGTGCCGTTGGAAGAGCTGTCTTTGAATACTTTAATTCCGCCGGTTGAACTCAAGTATGCGACTTCTAAGGAAGCTGCAGCCGCAATGGCTGCTAAGGTAGGGGATTATGTGGATCGCTGGGTTTGCGAATTCTGCAATTTTTTGATAGAGGAGCGGGGTGCCAGAAGCCCTCACACTCGCAAGAATTACCTGTGTGCGCTGCTGGCGGTGGCGAAGTTTCAATACCACAATGAAATCACTTCTAGCGATTACAGCGAAGTGCCGGCGGTGAAGGTTTTGCGCGGACGGCTGTCACTGGCAACTAAGGAGTTGAAAAACCACGTTCCAGTGGCGGATGTGGATAAGAAGTGGCTGGATTTGCCGCAAGTTTGGGAACTAATTGTCGAACCGCTGCGCTTGGAGTGCCAACCGAAGTTGGCGTGTGGCTCTGGGAGGTCTCTGAAGGCGACTGCTTATAGCTTCCAGCGCTACGTGCTCTGGGGGTGTTTGACCTATAGCCCTCCCCGGCGACAGCAGGAGTTAAGGGATCTGAAAATGGCTCTTGAGTGTCCTGTGAAGCGGCCTGTAGATGTGCCTGCAGACGGTTTGTACCAGCCCCTGCCTACGGGTCGCAACCGCGACCGGAATTGCGGTTATCTGTATAGGACGCCGGATGGCCGCTGGATCAAGGATGTAACGCTAGAGTCTTACAAAACGGGTGAGACTTACGGACACCAAGATTTGGAGATTCCCAACGTGCAGTTCCCTGACGGGCGATGTTTCTATGACTATTTGGAAGCATGGCTTTATGGCTATTATAAAATGCCGGATGGGAGTTGGCGCTCCTGCGGGGGAACTTTCAACCCAGGTGAGCAGGAGGTTGGCCGTTTGTGGGCTGGTCGCTTGCAGTTCGACCCGGTGGGTGAATTCGTTTTTGTGCGGCACAATGGCACGCCTTTTGCTGAGGACAGTATGGCTAACTATATCAGTAATGCTGCTCATGCTTTGACGGGCCAGCGATTGACTCCTCACTTACTGCGAGACATCTTTGCGACTCATTTTTTGGATAACGGAGCGTCTGACTCGGACATTGCTTCTCTGGCTTATGGAATGGGGCATAGCCCGCAGATTCTCCGGGCGAGTTACGACCGCCGCAGCCCTGGGCAGAAGCACAGACCCATTCAGTTAGCGGTTATGGAGCTAGTCCAGAAGTCTTTGCATCCCGACTCAACTTCTGACTAGCGAACTGTAATTCGCTTTCCCCTGCATCACCGTGCAGGGGTTTTTTTTACTGTTTTTCTGACTTTAATTACAACAGGACTTACGCAAGTCATGCCACACAGGTCTGTTGAGTTCAGGCACTTGGGGCATCATATCGCTGATTAAAAAGGTAGCGCGGTTATTCGCTTCGTTGCGGGTGCAATCGGCGCTTGGTGCAATGTGTCTCCTGTTGTAGCCGCTTCTTGTGTTATGGCTTGGTCGCACTTTGTATCAAGCAGCGGGGAGAGCATCGTCGGGGCGGAAGTTGTCCTGGCGATTTGCTGTCCCAATCCAAGAGCGATTCAGTTGCTACGAAACCCAGTTGGCGGTCTTAGTCTTGCTGTTGTAGCTCATCACGAACTGCGGCTTCACCATTAAATAGTTGTCGATGCTGGCAACACAGGGAGCTGCATTGCTTGGATTGCCTAGGAGTAAGTTGCGGTCATTAATGGCGCTCGCTGATGGGTTCTCTGGTGCTTGGCTTGGGTTGCTGCACCCTTGGTTTCTCGCGACCGAGTTGAGGAAGCCGAGACGGCGGTGAGGGCGCAGTTAGATTACAGTCGCTAACAATTCCTACCAACACTCTTGGCGATCGCCCCCCGCTGCCAAAATTTCCTCACTGTCAGTCGCTCCCATTCTCATGTCAATGCCAAGCTTACCAGCAGCCCGACACTAAACCGAATGAATGCAGCAACCGCCCAACAATACGGGATTCTGTACCTTTAGCTATTTAGATGTTCAAACATTCAAATGTTTGAACATTCAAGCATCTAATTCTGGGGCTTTCCCATCGGGGTCGAACTTTTCGAGCGCTCGACTGAAAACAGAGATAGTTGCCGCGATCAAGCACCGTAATCCCCAACAGGTAAACCGTTCGTGTGGGCGACTCAAAAAAGAATCGGGAATCGCAAGGCGAGACAGTTTCTTGTTTTTAGAGGGGGAGTCAAATGCTTAAACATTCAAGCATCTAATTCTGGGGCTTTCCCATCGGGGTCGAACTTTTCGAGCGCTCGACTGAAAACAGAGATAGTTGCCGCGATCAAGCACCGTAATCCCCAACAGGTAAACCGTTCGTGTGGGCGACTCAAAAAAGAATCGGGAATCGCAAGGCGAGACAGTTTCTTGTTTTTAGAGGGGGAGTCAAATGCTTAAACATTCAAACATCCAAATGTTTAGGTGTCACCGTCGGGATTGAACTGTTGGAGGTATTGAACCACAGACTTTTCCACCAGCTCGCTCATTTCCTGACCTGATTGCGCTGCTGCGGATTTAAGTTGGCGGTGCAGTTGTTTTGGCAGGTAAACTGTAGTGCGGACGAAGTTGGGGTCTTTGCTTTTAGATAGTGCCACACTGGGTGAAAGGTCAGGTTCACCGGGTTTGAGTTTCTTGGCCTTCAGTAAATCATCAAAGCGACTCATGGAAGTATCTCCTTTCCAACAGCGGTGTAGCACCCCCAAGCAGCTTTGGCGTAAGGGTCTTTGATAGCGCTTACGGGAACCCCAGCAAGGGCAGCTTTTTGAAATACCGCTAGCCTCCTTATATCAGACTTGAAAATGGGCAATCCCGCTTTTTCGATGGTTGCCCTAGATTCAGCCCCGACTTTACTCGGAGCGGGTGGGATGACCGTAAGCAAAATGCGGTAATTGGATTGCAGAGAATAGAGAGCTTCCACCATTTGCAGCATAGCGCTCAGGGCCATAGCATCGGGAGAGCTGGGCAATATCAGCAAATCGCACCCTTCAGCTAGAGTTTTGAGGTCTTCTGGAGTGGGTCGTGCCGGCGTGTCGATGACGATGTGTTCGTAATCCCTGGCATATCGCACGCCTTGCTTTTCATCGACTACTTTGAACGGGAGGGAACCGCGAGCAGCCCAATCTAAGGCACTGCGGTTGAGGTCGCCATCTACCAACAGCGCGGGTGCTTTGGTCTGCAAGTAAGCCGCTAAGTGCAGCGCTGTGGTTGTCTTCCCGACTCCGCCCTTGAATGAGGCGACTGTCACAATCATAGGTAAGCGTGTTGAGTTCATCAACCAGATTTTACAGCTAAAACATCTGAATGTCTAGATGATTGAATGTTTAGATGATTGGGTTTATAGAAAAAGCCATCCATATTCTCTACGCTCAGGAGTGCAGCCAGAGCGATCGCATCCTCTTCTCAAATCTCCAGTATGTTTGTCTCCAGGCACTTGTTGACTGAGAATGAATGCGGCGCGTGCATCGGTTTCCACACCAGCAGCCACTAAATTTAAGGTATCGGTGGTTGGCGCACAACCACCGGCAACGTGCAAATACGAACATTGAAGTTCCATTGGACGATTGGTATCTTGAATCTGATGTTTAGTTGCACTGCCAGAGCGATCAACCCTTAACACCTTCACCTTCAGCAACTATTTGCTCCATTCGTCCCATGCTGCCTTTGCCACTTTTGCGATGACTTCCTCGCGTACCGCATTGTTTGCCCCAGAATCTGAAACAAAAACGGAGATCGCCAGCCAGCGTTGGTCATTTTCTTCAGAATCTTCTAGTTTTTCGGTGTGATCGACAGATAAAGTGGCGTGAAAAACTGCTACTTTCAGGTTAGGTCTTAGTTGTCGGGCGATCCCAAATTCAGCAGCCAGTTCTTCAGGAGTTTGTCCGCACATAGTACCGCCAATTAGAGCGGCGTCTTTTTTGCCCAGCACGTAGTTCAGACAGCCCCGAAAGCCTGTACCTTTGATTTGTTTGCCAATCATAACCGA
>NZ_JAUBSB010000116.1:0-6161 GCF_036702135.1 Microcoleus sp. LAD1_D3
AAGCTTATATTATCAAGGGATTCGCGAGTTCATTCATCTTTCTAAATGCTGTTTTCTTACTTTTTCAGCAAGCCCTAGGTACAGTCTTTTTGCTGGGGCGCAGACGTGGCAAGCGTGGAGGGTTACAGAATTTAACCTGTTTTCTACTTTTGCCAATTGCGGCAAGTAACAGTTGTAGGGCGGGCAATGCCCAGACTTCCACGTCGGAGTCGGGATGGGATTTCTAGATCGCCTCGACTCTTCAATGTAAAATCTAAAATCTAAAATATTAGGACTATGGCATTCGCCAAATCTTAATAGTGCGATCGGGACTGGCGCTCACAAAAGTCTTGCTATCTCTGGAAATAGCAAGCGAACTCACAAACTGGCTGTGACCAGAAAGAGTGCTTCTTTCTTTTCCTGTCTTCAAATCCCAAACTATAATATCTCCGCCCCCGCCGATCAAAGTACGGCTGTCCGGGCTAAAGGCGATCGTCCTCACCCAGCTCGAATGCCCTTTAAAAGTGCGGGTGCGCTTCCCGTCTTGCACGTTCGACAAACGGATCGTATTGTCGGTGCTAGCAGTAGCCACAATTTGCCCGTTCGGGCTAAAAGCCACAGCAGTAACCGGGCCCCGGTGACCTGTGATAATTCTTCTGACTTCTCCGGTGGCGAGATTCCACAAACGCACAGTCTTGTCCTGGCTGCCGCTAGCGAGAGTTTGACCGTCTCGGCTCAAAGCGATGGTGTTTACTCCTCCGGCGTGGCCGCTCAAAGTCCGCAACCTGCTGCCGGTTCTGACATTCCACAAGCGAATAGTTTTGTCATCGCTGCCGCTAGCGAGAGTTTGACCGTCCCTGCTAAAAGCGATCTCGTTGACGGCGGCTGTGTGAGCGGCAATCGTCCGCGTCCGCCGCCCCGTCTTCAAATCCCAGAGAATCACATTATTGTCGTCGCCGCCGCTGGCCAAAATCGAGCTGTCCGGGCTCACCGCCAGCGTTTTGACCGATTTTTTAGAATGCACCGAATTGAGAGTCCGCACCAGGCGTCCCGTCCTCACATTCCAAATTCTAATCGTCCCAAAGCTTGCGCTCACCAAAGTTTGACCGTCAGGCGACAGGGCGATCGCATTTACACTCCCGACATTATCCAAACTTCTTTGCAAAAACTGAGTGCTAGGTAAAGTAGAAAGCAGCCACACCGGGTTTGCCGGAAACACCCCGTAACGCAGCGAACCGTAAATTTGAGACGCGCCAATACCCAGCATCAAAACAGCAGTGCCCGCCAGCAACTTCTTTTTCCAATCAAAAACCTCTTTGCCGGTCTTGTTCAATCCCGAATTCAGAGGTCTGAGCCTGTTTACAGAAGTCTGCTTCTTCGCCTCAGACGCCCCGGAAGTTGCGCGAAGTTTAGTTTGCCCGGTCGTCGGCAACTGAGTCGGCAACTGACTTTCCGCGCCGTCAAGATTAATTTCCTCCAAGCACTGCAAAACCATCTGCGGACTTTGAGGTCGATTTCCCGGAAAAGGCGCCATCAGGTAATCGATCACATTAGCCACGGCGTCGGAAACCTGAGGAGCTCCTTTGCGCCACATTAATCTGCCCGTGCGCGGGTTCTCTGGAAACGCTGTCGGCGGCTTCCCAGTCAGCAAATAAACAAAAGTGCGCCCCAGAGCAAAAAAATCTGACTGCGGAACAGCCTTGCCATTAGTTTGTTCCGGCGGCGTGTAGCCGGGGGAAACAATACCAGTCACATTTTGCCCCTGGCCCACCTTAGCGAAATAAGTCGCCGACACTTCCCGAGCAGTCCCGAAGTCAATCAGCACTAACTGCCCGTTTGGCTTGCACATAATATTGTGCGGCTTGATATCCCGATGGAAATAGTTGAGGCGGTGAACTTGGTCTAAAATTTCCGACAGTTGTTTGAGCCAGTTCACAGCTTGTTCTTGACTGATGGGGCGGCCCCGATGTTTCAGCCAGTCTTGCAAATTGGCCCCAGCAATTTTCTCCATCACCAGACAGTGAAAAGACTCTGTGCTGTGAGCTGGCGTAAATGTAAAATAACCGTCGCGATCGACTTTTGGAATACCTGGATGTCTTAGCCTGACCAATACGTCGGCTTCTTGCTTAAACAGTTCTACAGCTTTGGGATGTTCTTTGAGCAGGACTTTGAGCACTCTTCGGGCGCCGTTGTCGTCCACTTCAAATGTTCTACCAAAGCCACCGCCTCCGAGAGGCGCGACTAGCCGATATCGACCTTGCAACAAAAGTTCTGACCCGCAGTGGATACACGCGGATTTGCCAGAGTTGGCTGGATCGGAGGGATTCGGGCATTTGGGATTGAGGCAATAACTCACAGAAGCCACATAACCCTGATTGAGGTTGCTCTATCAAGTTTTACTTTGACACTGCTATACAAAACTTGGCTAAACTTATCTAAGTTTCACCATTCAACTAGAAGTATTTTCTAGAGGGTCTGATTCCTGCTTCTGCCAAGAGAGTCGGCTCTTACTTGTCCACAGGCGTTAATTCGGGTGGAGCAGCACCCTATTTTTGAAATCTGTACAACTATTTATTATTGTGGAAGCTTTTAGCCATTGTTTAACCATTATTTTTAACCAATTTAACGAATCGTGGTATCCCGTTCGACCTTTTTATAGGCTGGTCAGTTTTAAATCGACCGTCGTTTACTGCTACAGATAACTTGGCTAAACTTATTTAAGCCTCACCATTCAATCAGAATTACTCCTGAAGGGTCTGTTTCCTGCTTCACCCAAGGGAGTCGGCTCTTTCTTGTCCACAGGCGTTAATTCGGATGTAGCCCACCCTAATTGAATTAATTTTAGTTGAAGCTTTTAGCCATGAGTCATCCACTATTTTCAACCAATTTAACGAAACGCGGACTCCCGTTCGACCTTGTGACAGGCTGGTCATTTTTGACTTGCATGCTCGGTTGACTCTCCCAGATAATTAAGCCTTTTTTTCGGCATTGATTTAATCATACCGCCCAGAATGTTAATCAGTCAAGTTAAGTATGACTAACTTTGGTGAACTTTTTGGCTATTTAGTCCAACTCAATTTTCAACTTATGACGATCGTAGCACACCTAGTAAAAGACTCATGAGCACCCTTGATTGAAATCTTGCAGCGTCTCTGAAGTCAAGGGAGGCTTTAGTCTCGCTTGACTTCAGAATCCCGTGTTTTTGTATAACCGGGGGCACTGCGATCTAATGATCGGGTTGAGGCCAAAGGTGTTGTTGTTTGTCACAGCCGATCGAGGTCACCAATCCCTGATGAGAGCACATAATGTACAAACAGACCAGAACTAATAACTAGAGAGCAGCCACATTTCAATTGTACGATCGCAACCACCACTCTCGAAGAAAGAAGTGAGAGTAGGGGAGTGGGGGAGAGAGAAAGTGAAAAAATCTGCCTTCTTCCTGATTCCCTCTTCCCTCTTCCTTCAGCAGAAGAAAGCCTTTTAAACAAGTCCCTCAATTACCGGATGGAAGTAGAACGCCAGTGCCAAAACCGTATAAGCGGCCAACAGCAAAGTACCTTCTAGCCAGTTAGAGTTGCCGTCAGAACTGATAGAATTGGCGATCAGCACCGACACCGCAACCGCTACAAGTTCAAACGGGTTGAAGTTCAAGTCCATCGGTTTGCCCAAGACAAAACCTGCCAAAACCAACACCGGGGCAACAAACAAAGCAATTTGCAAACTGGAACCCACGGCCACAGAAACCGACAAATCCATTTTATTTTTCATCGCCACTGTCACCGCCGTCGTATGTTCAGCCGCATTGCCAATAATCGGCACTAAAATCACCCCGGTAAACAATGATGTCAGCCCCAAACGCGCCGTCGCTTCTTCCAGAGTACCCACCAACAGTTCCGACTCGACAGCTACCATCAGGGTACAGGCCAATAGCACCCCAATCCACAGCGGCAGATTGACTTTGTGGTCAGGACTGTCTGGTGCTAAGTTACTTTCGGCTAATTCTTCAAGCATTTCTATTTCTGCCACCCCTGCATCGTACAGATAACTGTGGGTTTTCATCGAAAACAGCAGCGTCAGCACGTAGACGACAATCAGGACTATAGCAACAGCGCTAGAGAGGTTCTGCATAGTTTCCGGAGGGATGCCCGTAGAGGTGGCATTAACTGCCGTCGGCACCAAAATGGCAATCACGGCTAAGTTCATCGCGGAAGCGTTCAACCGGGCGACTATCGGCTGAAATTCTTGTTCTTTGTAGCGCAAGCCGCCCAGCAGCATCGCAAATCCCATCACCAGCAGCAGGTTGCTCATAATTGAACCGGTGATGCTGGCCTTGACAACATCTATTAGTCCGGCGTTGAGGGCGACGATGCCGATAATCAGTTCGGTGGCATTTCCGAAGGTAGCGTTCAGCAAACCCCCCAAGTTGGCACCGAGGACGACGGCGATTTCTTCGGTGGCTGTCCCCATCCAGGCGGCTAGGGGGATGATGGCTAAAGCCGAGGTGATGAAGATTGTGGAAGATTCCCAGCCGAGAAAGTGTCCGGCGATGGAAACTGGGATAAATAACAGCAGGCTGGAAATAATTGTATTTGTGTTTAGCATTTAGATTCTCAAAAGCTGCCAACCGTCAATCATAGCCTGCCACAAAGTTTAAGAAAGGGGGAGGGTTCGATATTTGGGTGTTGGCTTAAAGCTGGGGGTGGGCGATCCTCTTCGAGGGCTTCGCTAACGGGCGATCGCTGCATTGCCGCTTTCACGGATGTGACAAACTGGGAGAGCGATTTGTTTAGCCGATCGGTTCAATGGATTTTTGTATTCGATTAGCTTCCTTAGAAGACATTCCTAAGCTGACAACTTTAATTCCTGATTCTGCTAGAGCTTTGCAAGCAGGCTACTATAGTTCAGAGCAGATTGAAGGCGCACTGGGCATAGTTTTTGGGGTTGACAGTCAACTGATTCAAGACCAAACATACTTTGTTGCTCAGAACAATCACCAAATTGTTGGTTGCGGTGGTTGGAGTAAGCGTAAAACGCTTTATGGAGGTGATTCAGGCAAAAATAATCCAGAAGACAGCCTGCTCAACCCAGACAGCGACTCGGCAAAGATTCGTGCATTCTTTGTTCATCCAGCATAGGCACGTCGAGGAATTGGAAGTCAGATTATGCGAGTATGTGAACTGGCTGCTGAGCGTGCTGGATTTAAGGAAGTTGAGATGATTGCAACGCTAGCGGGAGAGCCATTTTACACAAAATTTGACTATCAGGTGATTGAGCGGTTTGAAATTTCTCTCCCAAACAGTCAGTTCCTCCCCGTTGTCCGTATGTTTAATAGCTTTGGGCGCAACCCGTAAAAAATGAGGCCTAATAAAATCTGTTTCGGTTAAATGCGATCGTAAATCAATGAGATGACAAAGAAAGCAAATAATTATCAGCCATGTCAATAAAAGTAGGTTTTTTCAAAGTAGAAGTCGTGCCGCACGATCCAAATTGGCGCAGCGCCTTTGAAACTGAGTCGAAACTGATTGCACTTGCACTTAGGGACAATGTGGTTGCTATACATCATATTGGTAGCACAGCCATTCCACAAATTCATGCAAAGCCGATCATCGATATGTTAGTTGAGGTTAAAGATATTACTAAAGTTGATGTACAGAGTTCAGCACTTGAGGCATTAGGTTATGAAGCAATGGGTGAGTTTGGGATATCGGGCCGTCGTTTTTTTCGCAAGGGTAATGAAGCAGGGATTAGAACACACCACGTTCACGGGTTTGAAGTGAACTCAGCGCAGATAGAGCGCCATTTAGCGTTTCGAGATTATATGATTTCCCATCCTGAAGACGCGCAGCAATACAGCGAACTAAAGAGAAAACTTGCCCAAAAATACCCTGATAATATTCAAGGGTACATGGACGGAAAAGATGGTTTCATTAAAGCAATGGATCTGAATGCGGCTAATACCAATTTTTTATGAGGCCCCGTAGAATCCGATCACCCTGGCGCCCCCCGCGTCCGGGGGGGGACAAGAGTCCGATCTTTCTTCCCCCGACTATCAGGGAGATGCGAGGGGGATCGAGATATGTGCAACTTCACATTAAATTGGTATTACAATACTCCGGACAGTTTTTGGAACGATACTACAAGCTTTACAGGCTAAGGATCATGAAAAAGTCGAATTAAATGCC
>NZ_JAUBSB010000117.1:0-5963 GCF_036702135.1 Microcoleus sp. LAD1_D3
GGGTAGCACTTCCAAGTCCTAGATAGGGAAACAAGCGTTTTCCCGCCTAGATTTTTAGTGCCACACCCGCTCTGTCATGGCAGAAATTGTAGAATTAGATGCTGAGTATTGGCACCGGTTTTGACAATCTTAGGGGTCGCAGGCTTAACAAACCCTTGATCTGCTGAAAATTCTCACGGGTTGGGTCGAACGGATCTCACGCCCCCATCGAGAAATTTCTCGTTCAAACTCAGATCGAAATAATACTGACACCAAAATTCTGCTACCTCCAACAACATGGGTACTGATTCAGCCACGATACCTGAACCAGACTGCAATCCATAACGCTCTACATATTCTCTAGCTAGTTTGTAAGTCCAATAGGGAAAATCTGTCTCTACGAAACACCGCACTGCATACTCTAGCTTAAGTAAATCTCCACTGCGAACAAAGCGCACCGTTGCCCACCTAAAATTACGGTAGTCATCCCCTTGCAAGCCATCAATGTCTCTCAATAAATTTCTGAGAGATTGCCGGCTTTCGTAACTAGGGTTTTCTCGGTAACTGTCCATCAGTGAGATTGCTTCATCCACTAATTGTTGTTGCTGTGCCCATTCTTCACTGGTGAAATGTTCGGGACAAATCGCCTGATTTATCTGTTGCTGCACCAGTCGAGCAATGTAGAGCGCAAACTTTTGGGCAGCAACTTCATCAACACACAGACTTTTGATACTCGTCAACCTGGTTATCGGTATAGCAAGTCGAGCTTTTTCAACTTCCTTGGTGGCTTGAATCCACTTTTTTATTTTATTGGCAATAGCACGTTGTTGGTTGTTTTGTTTCATTCACCGTAAATCTCTTTCAACACAACTGCCAATCCCGCGTCTAAATCTTGCAGCGCTTCATCTAGGCTCTCATAACTATCTTTTCCGAACCACAGCATCCCACCACAATCGATCGCTCGCACAAAAGATGTTAAAGGACTCTCTGCGCGATCGCCGATTTCAATCCAGCCTTCATGTTCGTATACCCAACGGGCTATGTTAGGGTACATCTGTTCCAACGAAAATTTCATCTGAACTAGCTTGCTTCCGGTGTGTGCATCTTCACTATAACGTCAGGCTTCAAACCCCAATTAATTTTCAATCCTGATGAAACCCAGTATATCAAGGAATGAGCTGCTATTCCAAAAATAGATAGAGTTGGTGAGTCCAGGATTGTATTAGTTTTTGTTGCAAACTTCTTTGATAAGTTGATACTCCGCATCATATCTTGGCGTAAATGAAGTTTGCCACCACGTTCCTGCTTTTTTAACAGCACCTTGTTGGGTGGTCAAAATATAGTTAGTTGGACGAATCATGGAGGTTGGACAGTAAACTCTAAAATCTGCTTTTAATCTATCTCCATCAGAATACACTAAAGTAGTTGAAGCAAGATATAGCTCTGGCTTGTCAAGCAGCTTAATCGAAATTTGAGCAGGTGAGATAGGAGTTGGCTTGGGTAAAGTTACTGTTGATGTAGGTGGATAAATTGGTAAAGGTTGTGGTGGAGTTGGTGTCGGTGGATAATTTGGCGATGGTTGAGGTTGAGATGTAACTATCGGAGATGGAGGAATTGGTGATGTTTGAGGTTGAGATGTAACGATCGGAGATGGAGGAATTGGTGATGGTTGTGCTGGTATAATATTCGGTGATTCAGGAGTAACGGGAGTTTGGGCAGTAGGAGATTCTTCTACTGGCAAAGGAGACTTAGAAGGCTGCGGTGATGAAACTATTGGGGGAGTGGAGGCAATTGGAGTCGGCTGTGGATTTGAAATCGGTGATTGTGCAGATGGTTTGGTTATCCAAAATCCTGCAATAATAGCCGTTGCAATGAAACTACCAAGCAACAAAGTTTGTTGGATATTCCCAAGTTTCGATGGAGCTGCGGAAATAACTGTTGGTTGTTGAATATTCTCAGGAATATCTGCTATGGTAGGACGGATAATTTGATGAACCTGAGCTGTTTTTGATTGCAATGCTTGCAGCATTTCTTGTGCTGTAGCGTATCGATCGCAACTCTGAGCAGAAATTGCCTTATCTAAAACAATGGTGAGGGTAGGACTAACTTGGGGAGCATATTGCTTCCAAAGAATTTCACCTGTGTAGTTATTAGTTTCTATATCCTGTGGCTGTTTGCCTGTCAGTAAATAAATAGCAGTTAATCCAGTAGCGAATAGGTCACTACTATAAACTGGTCGTCCGGCCGCTTGTTCCGAAGACATAAATCCACGAGTGCCGATTGCAATTGAAGTCTGCGGACTTCCTGAAGAACTCATGGTAGTAGCTATTGCCTCTTTCACAGCACCAAAATCTATCAACACAGGCTTTTGGTCGGATTCTCTAATAATTATATTGTCTGGTTTAATATCCCGATGAATAATCTGTTTTTGATGAACGTAATCTAAAATTGGTAAAAAATTAACTAAAAAGCCTATGACGTAACTTTCGCTGAAACTGGATTGTGATTGGATTCTATCTGTGAGAGTCATGCCCTCTATTAGTTCTTGAACGAGATAGAAGTCATTGTTTTCTTCAAAATAAGCATAGAGTGTAGGAATGCGGTCGCTGTGGCTGCCCAAATCTTCCAAAATAGCGGCTTCCCGTTGAAAGCGCTCTTTGATTAGTGGATAGATTTGGGGATGGTGAGAAACCGGGTGTAGCTTTTTAACTACGCACCGCCGTCCTGATGGCATTTGGTTATCTTCTGCGAGGAATGTTTCCCCAAACCCACCAGAACCAATAGATTTTAAAACTTGATACCGATTATTTAATAGCATAGTTGGGTGTCAAATATTGTTTTACGACATACAGCACTAAAGTCAAGCTAATTAAAATATTCCGATGTAAATCAACTATGTTCCAGGAAGCTGAGCATGAGACTCAGGTTACTTGATTGAGCATCAGATTTAACGATCGTCCGAACCTTTCTTTCTGCACCCACCTGTACCCGTGAGGTAGCGTGTTTCCTGACTGCATCAGCCCCCTGGCGCTAAGCAATACCCAGATAAATGCAGTAATGCAGTAATGCAGTAGAGCGTTGGATAAGGATGACTGTAAACAGAGAGAATATTGGTCTACCTTTGGCTGATGGGGTGAGTTTTGCCGATATGAGCTTCTGGTTGTGGCTAGCCCAGCCTCAGAAACAGCGATGATTTGGCTGGCTCACTTTCCTTTATACAAGCTTCAGCAGAACTGAATCACAATCAGGTAAAAAGATTTAGAAGGAGGAAACTTCCTGAAACTGAGGATATGGAACGTTATTTGTAATATGGCAATATTTTTGGTCTGGGATTTGAATTGGAACAGAGAGGCAAAATGATCGAAGGGCGAGTGATTTTTAGTTTAATAGTAAGTTTGGCTGTTGTTGGCTCTAATTCTTTGCCGGTCTTTGCAGAATTTAAACAAGATAGCGCGACGATACCAAACTACATAGCTCAGCGACAACGTAATTGCAGCAACCCTCAAAGTAACGTAGAGTCCAAGGAGTGTATACGATTAAGGTATGAAGCAGCGGATAAGCGCCTCAATCAGGTTTATCAACAACTGCTTCCTAAATTAAGCCGTAAACAGCGATCGGTACTTTATCAAGAACAGATTAAATGGATTAAGTCGCGGGATAAAAGCTGCGAATCAGAAGTTTATGACAATCGCGGTGGTACGGGTTATCAAGATTTTCTTAATGAATGCTTGGAACGCAAGACCAAACAACGCACCGCTGAATTAGAGAATTTTTTAAGAAAGAGATAAGGAATAGAAAGGATAGTTTATGAAAAAGCAATCGATTTTAGGAATTATGCTCAGTTGTGCCGTGTTGGGAGCTTGCTATCTCACAAAACCCCAAACTGTAAATGCTGCACCTGCATCTATGTTTACACCCATTATCCGGGATATTAAGAATCAGATTCCGAGAGGATTGGTAATGCGCCTACCTTCAAATGTCAATATCAGCAACATTAAACTTTACCCCGAAGTTATTGCAGACAGCCCCAGAGAGTTTGCTGTCAGGCTTAATTCACAACCGAACTGCATGACTAGATCCTGTTATTTTGGATCTATTGCAGTAGCCAAAGATTCTAAATATGCTGATAATTTACGTTCCAAGCATATCTTTTCTAAGACGTATATGCAAAGAGTTAGAGCAATTAGAAAACGCGACTATCAAACTAGAACAGAATCAGAGATAAAACTATTAATTAGCTCAGAGATGGCAGTCTTAGAAAGAACACCCATCACCTTAAAGCCAGGGATTCAAGGTGTTTTCATTGTTCAGAACGGGGGAGGTGCTTCCACTCCACCTTCTCTACACGTTTTTTGGAAACAAGATGGTTTGAATTATCGAGCAAGTGTAGGATGTATATTAGATCGCAATGATAATGTAACACCAAGTCAAAAGTCAGCATTGGTTAATCTAGCTATTTCGATGGCTAAAGAGTCTCCGATTAAAAGTGCTAACTAATAAAAATAGGAAGAACTATGAGTTTCCGTCTCCGTTTACTTGTAGGCGGTACTCGCGTCTCTGGCGATCGCGAATAATCATTCGAGTGCTGGAGTCCGATGAATTTTCCAACATCATTTATTTTTAGAATACCCGATAGCGATTGTCCTTCACCGAATCTACGATCGCCTCTTCTTTCCCCTTGACCCCGCTCACCCGCCGCATTAAGAAATACCCCCGACGGATGCAGCAATGCAGTAAGTATGCAAGACTTTGGAGCGTCGGGTCGAGTATACACCAAGATGAAAATAGAAGGCCACGGGCAGGCCAAGATATTCACGCAACAGGAAATCGAACTTTTGTTCAACGAAGGTTTGCAAACCGATCGCGACCGCGCCCTCTTCGGAGTTTGTCTCTACACCGCCTGCCGCATTGCCGAAGCGTGCAGCTTAAAAGTCATCGATGTTTTCACCCCGGCGGGTGCCATCCGCTCCGAAATGATCATCCGTAAAGGCAACACTAAAGGTAAGCTCGGCACCCGCACTATCCCGATCATTCAAGAGTTGAGGCTGCTGTTAGAAACCTACAAACATCCCGAACACCCCTACCTGTTCCCCGGCCGCCACCTCAATCACCGCTGGAAACACGCGAACCCGGAAGCCGCCTCTCACCTGTTCCAAGAAGCCTGCGAAAAAGTTGGCATAATCGGCGCTTCCACCCACAGCCTCAGAAGGTCGGCACTCACTCAGATGAGCAACGCGGGTATCCCATTGCGGATTATTCAAGAAATCAGCGGCCACCGCAACTTAGAACAGTTGCAGAAATACTTAGAAGTGCGGCCCGACCAAGTAAGGGGAGCCGTCTCTGCACTCTCTACCCTTTCCTACGTCAGGAAAACCACTTATCCTGATTTAGCTCCCCCAACCCCACGAAATCCGTTGCCCCCTCACCAACTGTCACAAGCCCAAGCAGACTCCTCACCTGAAGAAATTCCCGATTGGTGATTGGCTGGCTGCCTGAAAAACGGATGCTCCAGCAGCATCTGCTGGGTATGAGATGCTCTACCATCCGTTTAACGGCTCTCATACTGTTCCAGAGGCTCGGAGTGCCCAAAGCCGGACGATTGGTTGACGGCATCATCTCAAACCGAGAGTAGAACAGTTGGCTAGCCCGTCCAAGTTCTTTAAAACCTAAAACAAAAGCTCCTACATCAGAGGAGCTTTTGTTTGTATATTGTCGAGCGACATCGAGATATTTTCGCTCGGCAGTGAGCCAGCAAATATCTTAGCCACCTGGGCGTTTAACAACCTCGCTCGGGATGAAATCGGTGTGGTGCCACTGCGTTTTTGGACACAGCGGGAAAAACTATAAGGGTGTAAAAAAAACGCTGAAGACTGCAGAGAATTAAGTCATCAATCACCATCAGTCAATAGAGGTCAAGCCCTCGGTCTATTAGTACGCCTCAGCTTCATCCCTCTCAGGACTTCCACTTAACGCCTATCAACGGG
>NZ_JAUBSB010000118.1:0-5751 GCF_036702135.1 Microcoleus sp. LAD1_D3
TTAAGACTCAGATGTGCATATTTAAATAATGAGATTAAAATGGGTAGGTATGCTTAGTTAAAAAGCGGGATGCTCCCTTTACTTCTAGCTCTGGGTCTGATCATCCCAAGCAATACACCCATTTCGTCCAAAAATATCAGATTTTCTGGTTCGACATCTCGGATTTTTTCCCAATATTCTAGGCGCTTCTTTTGATTAATTTCTTTATGGGCTTGACTGCTCCGTAATGTTTTTTTTTCAAAGTGAGTTCCAGCTTTTTGAGGAATCGGCACATAGCACTCTCGCTCAACCATACTCCTGTTTTTTCGTGCCAATACTCACAGTATTCTGAAGCGTGTGTAATCTGGATACTGAGCTACCATCTCTTCAATCTGTTGTTCGTGACCAAACAGTAGGCTCGGTTTACCACCCTTGGCCTGACTAGGGAGTAATTTTCCTGTCTCTTTTTTTCGCTTTAGTAGTGCTTGTACCGTACTTTTACGCTCCTTGAAATCTTTCTGCTACTTTCCGAATAGAGGCGTTACCTGCTTCGTAAGTGTCAACGATCTTTTGGCGCATATCTAGGGAGTAGGGTTTCATTTTTCTCTTTTTTACCACCTCTACTATTGTACCTAATTGTTAAGCAAAGTGCTGTATTGTACTTGACAAAACGCGCAATATCTAGACCTAGGCATTCAGTCAGCAGCGGTTCTATAATGTTGCTGCATCTTTCGTCACGACTGGTGAGGATAAGTCAATGGAAAAAGGATTCGCTTCTGTGGTATGTACGAAAAAATCAGAACCCGGGCAAAACGGATCCCAACCCATCTCCGTCCAAGACTTACAAGCGAGCTTCTCAACTTATTTTGATGACTTACCAGACCCGAGAGTTGAGCGAACCAAACAACACCTACTCAAAGACATTCTATTAAACTCAGCGAGACTGTCACCAATCCCGCTGGTCTTCAAAACCGTGCATGAGACTTTCACCTCACACGGCTCCTCAATGCTTTGGTGCTTGTTACGCATACCTCATTGTCCATTTATCATCGACTTTTTCAAGTTTTCTGGTGGACTTAGGCTTGGCACTATTGCAGCCAGATTGGTTGCCGAGACTGCCATCGATAGCTGTCTTTGTGTCGTGGCAATGTCTGTGAAGGAGTTGCCAATTATCGTAAGAATCCTTTCCACCTTGCGATTTAGGGATTCTGTGGTCAATTTCCATCACATCGTTTTCACGGAAAAACAATCCACAGTGGGTACACTTCCCTTTTTGACTTTTCAGGAGTTTCGATACCCTACTTGGCATTTCTGGGTTTTTACCCATTCTTGTACTCCAATAAACCAGATTCCCGTCGTATGGAGACGATTCGCCTTTAACTTTTATATGTCGCACTATTGGAGTGTCGGCATGGTCTAGTAACCGAAGTGAGGTTTATCCTTCCTTCTTGGTTGCGAATACCCAGTTATCACCGTTTAGAGGATGCCAATATTTCTTTGCCACCCATTCCCCATTCTTTGAGGGGTGACGGCGTTTTGCCCAAGCTCTTAACTTTTGGTACATGAGGTCATCGATGTCTGAGTAAGCAACCTTACTTACTACAGTCGCATAGTAGTTAGCCCATCCCCGGATAATTGGGTTTAAATGGCTGATTAGCGACGCTTGTGGTGCTGCCTTGTGGGCTTCAATAACTCTAGCGATTTGGTCGTAATGTACCTTTTGCTTCTGCTTACTTGGGGTGATGATTGTCTTAAAACCTTGTTTTGAGTGATACTTTCCTACTGGAAATTGTTGTATCTTGAACCCTAGGAAGTCGAATCCTGGGTTTTCTTGCTCATACTGGTTAAGGGTGTGGGCAAGTCTCGTTTTAGAAGGCTTAAGTTCCAAGTTCATGCCTTTTAACCATTCGGAGATAATCTCTTTGCATCTTTGAACAACAGTTATGTCTTCGTGGAGAATCACGAAGTCATCGGCATAACGAATCAGCCTAAGACTATTACGGTTATCCCTTTTGCCTTTGCCGCTTCTAGTAGGCAATGTTTCTGCAAACTGTTTAATTCGTTCTTCCATCCCGTGGAGGGCAATATTTGCCAGTAATGGAGAAATAACCCCACCCTGTGGAGTACCCTCAGATGTTGGAAACAACTGCATAACATCCATCACTCCCGCTTTTAACCATGCACGAATCTGTCGGCGAATGGTGGGGAATGTATTTAATTTATTGAGCAGTGCTTCATGGTTAATCCGGTCGAAACATTTAGTTATATCGGCATCAAGCACATATTTAGGCTTTTTACTGATGCTTGAAAATATAGCCTCGACTGCATCTTGGCATGAACGTCCAGGTCTGAACCCGTATGAGTTAGGTTCAAATCGCGCTTCCCATTCTGGTTCTAATACCAGTTTGACAAGTGCTTGCAAGGCTCGGTCTTCCATTGTAGGTATGCCTAATGGTCGTTTCTCTTCCGTCCCAGGCTTGGGAATCCATACTCGCCTAGTCGGACTAACTTTAGACCCCAGTTTTATATTATTTACTAACTTTAAACGTGCTGCTGGGGATAAGGATTTAACTCCGTCCACTCCTGCCGTTTTCTTGCCAGTATTATCCTGGGTTACTCTACGAACCGCTAACACCTTTGCTGACCAAGACTTCATCAACGTCTTTTGGAGTCTGCGTATTGCTTTCACATCACCACGTTGAGAGGCTTGAAAAATTCTCTTTTGGAGCTTATAAACCTTACGTTCTAGCTTTCGCCAGTTGACTTGGTTCCATTCTACCGTAGTCTTTAAACTCGTTTTAGACATTTTTACTCACTACTTGAGACTTTCCCTTCCAAATCATCGTGAGTCCGTCTGCATATCCTGGGCATTACCCCAGGCTTTTAAGCTTCTGACCCAATCTTTCCTACTCGTTGCATACGGTTAGCACCTACTACAGGGATTCGACCACCTGAGAGCAGACGAGAGGTTATCTCGTTCCGAATGACCATACTGTGTACCTTTAGAGTGATGTTATTCGCCGGGTTTATCGGAAGTGCTTGTTGGTCAAATTACAACTTGCCAACTCCTTTTATCCTGTGCCTTTTGGCTCCAGCGCATTAAGCCTTATTTCGCTGGTTCATGGTAACGACGATTCAAACACATCTTCAAGCCGAGGCTTTACTCATGGGTACTTTTGCTCAATGCTTACCGACTTAGGCTGTCAGTAGTAACATCTTTTCTCCCCGCTTTACGGATTGATGGCTAGTCGCTACCGTAGGGGAGATGCTTTCACCGCTGCACCTGCGGGGTAGGATTTGAGTGTTCTAGGGTACTGATTCTCACCTACATGGTCATTCAGTTGTCAAGGTTCTGTTCCTTGCGGCTAATCCCCCTAATCCTTTATAGGACTGGTTTCTAGCCAACGATACGCACTGTAATTACCATATTAGCTGTCATCGCCGGAGCTGATGGGTGGGAAGACATAGAAAATTATGGGGTTAGCAAGCAGAAATGGTTGGAGGAATTTTTAGAGTTACCAAATGGAATCCCCAGCGATGATACATTTCGTCGGGTCTTTGAAAAGCTAAACCCGAAAGCTTTAGAACAGAAGTTATCCCAATGGCTTCAGCAAATCATGGGTGCAGTTTTCCAAGAAATCATCCCGATTGATGGCAAAAGTTTGCGAGGTTCTTATGACGCCTGAGAAAGGTTTAAAAAACCTACATTTAGTCACAGCTTGGGCAAGCGAACAACGTTTGGTACTCGGGCAAGTCAAAGTTGAAGACGATTCCAATGAAATCACAGCGATTCCTGCCTTAGTGGAATTAATCGACATTGCGGGAGCGATTATCACCATCGATGCGATGGGAACTCAAACCGAAATTATCCGACTTATTAGCCAGAAAAAAGCTGATTATGTCGTCAGGGTAAACGCATCTTAATTTCAACCTAAAACATGATGATAAGATGAAGTATTTAGCTAAATCAAGTGCGTAATTCATAGGTGCGATCTCGATAGCGAAAGGGTTTACTTCGACTTTAACTTCCCAACAAAAAACAATAGGTGTATCGCATTCAACAGACTTATTGAACGTTAGTTTTTTAAACCATTTTGAGACATTGACCGATCCAAGAATAGAAAGAAGTAAAGAGCATTTACTAATAGATATTGTAGCCATTGCGATTCTAGCTGTCATCAGCGGTGCGGATGGATGGGGAGCAATAGAACTCTATGGAAAAGCTAAATATGAATGGCTAAAAGGTTTTCTGGAACTGCCGAATGGAATTCCTTCTCATGATACATTTAGTCTCCTTATTTGCTCGAATTGAACCGAAGCAGTTTCAAGAGTGTTTTTTGAGTTGGGTAAATTCAATTACCCAAAAATTGGAGCTAGAAGTCATAGCCATCGATGGCAAAACAATGAAATAATCTTATGACCGGAATCAAAGCCAAAAACCGTTACATATAGTCAGTGCATGGTCGGCGTCCCATCAATTAGTTTTAGGGCAAAAAAAAGTCAATAAAAAATCCAACGAAGTGACAGCGATTCCGGCTTTGTTAGAGCTGCTAGAAATTGAAGAAAGCATAATAACCATCGAGGCTCGCTTGATGTCAGAAAGAAATAGCAGCGCTCATAATTAAGAAGAAAGGAGATTATCTTTTAGCGCTAAAGGGAAATCAAAAACTTCTTCATAAAGACGTAAAAAAATGGTTTGAATTAGCTCGAAAAGAAGAGTTTGCTGGCAGAGAGCATAGCTATTATCAACAAATAGAAGCAGGGCATCATCGAGTTGAAAAAAGACAAATTTGGACGGTGGCCGTCTCGGAGTTGCTACCTCTTCATAATCAATCATTATGGAATGGATTAAAAACGGTTGTGATGGTCATAAGTGAAAGACGTTTGTGGAATAAAACTACCACCGAAGTTCGGTTTTATTTAAGTAGTTTAGCCAGTAATGCCGAGAAGATTTCTCAAGCAATTCGCAGTCATTGGGGTATTGAAAATAGCTTACATTGGACATTAGATGTTACTTTTTCTGAAGACAAGAGTCGCATTCGTAAAGATCATTCTCCTAAAAATTTTACTCTTCTACGTCGCGAGTGCTGTCAATTTACTGAAACAGGAAAAAGGATTTAAAGGAAGTTTAAAAATGAAGCGGTATCTGGCGGGAATGGATAATAATTATTTAGTTCAAATTTTAGACTCTGCCAGCTAACGCTCGAAAACTAAAACGGATTCCCGATCTAAATTGATTCAGCTTTGAGAATTCAGAAGTCCTTAAAGCTCGATTTTAACTGGGTTAATTGCATCAGATTTAAGAGTTTTAAGAATGGTTTTCTCAGATAATAACTCATGCACAAATATGATTTTCTGTCAACTTAATTTATAGCATTTATCGGAAAGATGAGGTATGATATAACTGACTTGAAAGGAGTGAAAAATATAAGACCCCAAAATGTTATGCAATCTAATTGAATGGAGCGGGAGCGAGCACTCGCTCGGCTCATAGGAGGGACTGGATTCACAGCAGTCACTCGAATCACAATTATCCAGAATTTTAGCAAGGATCACACATTAGTAAAAATGAAAACTTATTCGATTGATTTTAGACAAAAAATTATGGATGTGTACCATAATGAACCGCTGTCACAAAGAGCAATAGCCAACCGTTTTTGTGTAGCCCTAAGTTTTGTCCAAAAATTGGTTAAACAATAGACCTCTTGCAAAATAATTTTATGATATAATGGAAAGTTTTGCTTGACTGGATTGAATCCCAACTATTAACTT
>NZ_JAUBSB010000119.1:2500-5642 GCF_036702135.1 Microcoleus sp. LAD1_D3
GTGATAGCCTGCGATAAGCTTCGGGGAGCTGGCAAATAAGCTTTGATCCGGAGATTTCTGAATGGGGAAACCCACCTCGCAAGAGGTATCGCATGATGAATACATAGTCATGCGAGGCGAACCGGGTGAACTGAAACATCTCAGTAGCTCGAGGAAAAGACATCAACCGAGATTCCGAAAGTAGTGGCGAGCGAAATCGGAAGAGCCTTCTATTGATAGCACGATTGTTAGCAAAACGGAATGGAAAGTCCGGCCATAGCAGGTGATAGCCCTGTATGCGAAAACAGACGTGTGGTACTAAGGTAGAGACAAGTAGGGCGGGACACGAGAAATCCTGTCTGAATATGGGGGGACCATCCTCCAAGGCTAAATACTCGTAATCGACCGATAGTGAACCAGTACCGTGAGGGAAAGGCGAAAAGAACCCCGGGAGGGGAGTGAAATAGATCCTGAAACCGCATGCTTACAAAAAGTAGGAGCCCGCAAGGGTGACTGCGTACCTTTTGTATAATGGGTCAGCGACTTACATTCAGTGGCAAGGTTAACCGAATAGGGAAGCCGTAGAGAAATCGAGTCCGAATAGGGCGAATCAGTCGCTGGGTGTAGACCCGAAACCAAGTGATCTATCCATGGCCAGGATGAAGGTGCCGTAACAGGTACTGGAGGTCCGAACCGACTAGTGTTGCAAAACTAGCGGATGAGCTGTGGATAGGGGTGAAAGGCTAAACAAACTTGGAAATAGCTGGTTCTCTCCGAAAACTATTTAGGTAGTGCCTCAAGTATTACCGTCGGGGGTAGAGCACTGTTTAGGCTAGGGGGTCATGGCGACTTACCAAACCTATGCAAACTCCGAATACCGACGAGTACAGCTTGGGAGACAGAGCACCGGGTGCTAACGTCCGGACTCAAGAGGGAAACAACCCAGACCGCCAGCTAAGGTCCCTAAAATTGGCTAAGTGGGAAACGAAGTGGGAAGGCTAAAACAGTCAGGATGTTGGCTTAGAAGCAGCCATCATTTAAAGAAAGCGTAATAGCTCACTGATCGAGTCGTCCTGCGCGGAAGATGTAACGGGGCTAAGCCAGTTACCGAAGCTGCGGATGTGCAATTTATTGCACGTGGTAGGAGAGCGTTCTGTAGGCCTGTGAAGGTGTCTGGTAACGGATGCTGGAGGTATCAGAAGTGCGAATGCTGACATGAGTAGCGTTAAAGGGGGTGAAAAGCCCCCTCGCCGTAAGCGCAAGGTTTTCTACGCAACGTTCATCGGCGTAGAGTGAGTCGGCCCCTAAGGCGAGGCAGAGATGCGTAGCTGATGGGAAACAGGTCAATATTCCTGTACCGATCAATAGTGCGATGTGGGGACGGAGAAGGTTAGCTCAGCCAACTGTTGGATATGTTGGTTCAAGCCTGTAGTCGTGCCTGGTAGGCAAATCCGCCGGGCTTAGATGAGGGGTGATAACGAGTCTGCTTGCAGACGAAGTGAGTGATACCCTGCTTCCAGGAAAAGCCACTAAGCTTCAGCTATTGACGACCGTACCGCAAACCGACACTGGTGCGCGAGATGAGTATTCTAAGGCGCTTGAGAGAACTCAGGAGAAGGAACTCGGCAAATTGATACCGTAACTTCGGGAGAAGGTATGCCCCAAGTAGGTGAACCTGTACAAGGCGAGCCCAACGGGGTTGCAAAAAATCGGTGGCTGCGACTGTTTAATAAAAACACAGCACTCTGCAAACACGAAAGTGGACGTATAGGGTGTGACGCCTGCCCGGTGCTGGAAGATTAAATGATGGGGTGCAAGCTCTTGATTGAAGTCCCAGTAAACGGCGGCCGTAACTATAACGGTCCTAAGGTAGCGAAATTCCTTGTCGGGTAAGTTCCGACCTGCACGAATGGCGTAACGATGGCCACACTGTCTCCTCCTGAGACTCAGCGAAGTTGAAATGTTTGTGATGATGCAATCTCCCCGCGGAAAGACGGAAAGACCCCATGAACCTTTACTGTAGCTTTGTATTGGACTTTGAACAGATCTGTGTAGGATAGGTGGGAGGCTTTGAAGTAGGGTCGCTAGATCTTATGGAGCCAACGTTGAAATACCACCCTGGTGTGTTTGAGGTTCTAACCTAGGTCCATTATCTGGATCGGGGACAGTGCATGGTAGGCAGTTTGACTGGGGCGGTCTCCTCCCAAAGCGTAACGGAGGAGTTCGAAGGTACGCTAGTTACGGTCGGACATCGTGACGATAGTGCAATGGCATAAGCGTGCTTAACTGCGAGACTGACAAGTCGAGCAGATGCGAAAGCAGGACATAGTGATCCGGTGGTTCTGTATGGAAGGGCCATCGCTCAACGGATAAAAGGTACTCTGGGGATAACAGGCTGATACCGCCCAAGAGTTCATATCGACGGCGGTGTTTGGCACCTCGATGTCGGCTCATCTCATCCTGGGGCTGTAGCCGGTCCCAAGGGTATGGCTGTTCGCCATTTAAAGAGGTACGTGAGCTGGGTTTAAAACGTCGTGAGACAGTTTGGTCCCTATCTTCCGTGGGCGCTGCAGATTTGAGGAAGCCTGCTCCTAGTACGAGAGGACCGGAGTGGACACACCTCTGGTGTATCGGTTGTCACGCCAGTGGCATTGCCGAGTAGCTAAGTGTGGAAGAGATAACCGCTGAAAGCATCTAAGCGGGAAACTCGTTTCAAGATGAGATCTGCCGGGGCCTTGAGCCCCCTAAAGAGTCGTTCAAGACCAGGACGTTGATAGGTCAGGTGTGGAAGCGCAGTAATGCGTTAAGCTAACTGATACTAATTGCTCGTGCGGCTTGACCCTATAACTTTGATTGCCAACACGCATCCATCATATGTATGCGCGAAAAGCTCAAAGATTGTTATGCCAAGTTGACGCAGTCAAAAGACACAAAATCTGATTCCAAACTCTATGAATTCGCCAGGCAGTTCCACGAACTGCCCAGCACCAAGTTATGCCTGATGACCATAGCAAGTTGGTACCACTCCTTCCCATCCCGAACAGGACAGTGAAACGACTTTGCGCCGATGATAGTGCGGGTTCCCGTGTGAAAGTAGGTCATCGTCAGGCTCTTACAGCCCCAAACCCCCTCAGTTCCAAAAGGACTGGGGGGTTTTGCGTTG
>NZ_JAUBSB010000120.1:0-5519 GCF_036702135.1 Microcoleus sp. LAD1_D3
CAATATCTCTGATAATCTGCTACATCCTCCCAACGCGGTGGTTCGGACAACAAAAATCAGGTGTAAAGGTCTATATTGCATTGTGCCGTAGAGGGTTTAGTTATTTTTCTCCTTGTCCGATACCTAGAAAGTAGACGACAATTATTTATCCATTCACTGTTTGGTTATTTTGTCAATGCGTAAGTCCTATTGGTGATCACTCTCACGCCGTCAGTCTCATATTCAGGAGCAGGATTAGCATTACTCAAGGTGGGGGAGACTCCCACAGCTAAAGTTGAGAGCGCTACCAGACAAGCAAGTCGGATGTTTAGGAATGAAAAATCAATAACTTGATGAATTATCAGATACAATGAAGAACAAGGGTAGATCGCTTACCTTACCAAAACTGAGAGCAAGTTGCAACAGTTTTTTTATTACAGTACACTATTTTACCTGGAAACCCAGGTTTTATTCTAGTTCAATTGAGTCAGAAATGAAGAAGTTTTATAACTCTTTATCAGAGAAAGATAAAAGAAGGTATGCAGGGATAGAGGCTCAAAACTTGGGCTGGGGTGGAATTAGCTATATAATACGACTTTTGGGATGTAGTCGAAATACCGTCCTCCAGGGAATAGAAGATTTTAAAAAAAATGGAGCAACAGATAGAGACAGTCAATAATTCAAAAATTAGAAATTCTGGAGGTGGAAGAAAAACTATTTTATCTACCCAAATCGGAATTGATGCCGCCTTTTTAGAAGTTTTAAAATTTTCCCCAGCCGGAGACCCAATGAATGAGTTAATTAAATGGACTAATTTAACACAGAAACAAATAGCTCTAGGACTTAAAGAAGCCGGATTTTCTGTCAGTCTTCCCCTACTAACGAAACTCTTAAAAAAGCATGGATATGTAAAACGAAAAGCCCAAAAAAAGCAAACAATAGGAAGTAATAAAAATCTTAATGCTCAATTTGAAAAACTTGCTAGGCTCGACACACAGTATAGAGAAGCAGGCAACCCCATTATTAGTTTTGATACCAAAAAGAAAGAAGTTTTAGGTGATTTGTATCGTTCCGGTACTCTTTATACAACCGAACTTGTCCTTACTGTCTTACCATGATTTTTGGAGTTTAGGTTGCGGGAAAGTAATTCCACAGGGAATTTACGCTTGCCAAAAAAATAGAGGGTATGTAACATTAGGCAACAGTAAGGAGACCAGTGAATTTGCTTGTGACTCCATCAAAAACTGGTGGAATAATTATGGAAAAGCCGCTGCTCCCAATGCCAATTCGATTTTAGCTAAGTGTGATGGTGGCGGCAGCAATAATGCTAATTATTATATCTTTAAACAAGATTTACAAAAATTAGTCGCTGAAATTGGAATTGAGATCACAATTGCTCATTACCCTCCGTATACATCTAAATACAATCCCATTGAACATCGACTCTTCCCTCATATAACCAGAGCCTGTCAACGAGTGATTTTTACAAGTCTAAATTTAGTCAAAAGTCTCATGGAAAAAACTCACACTAACAAGGGTCTATCTGTAGTTGTAAATGTGCTCGATCAAATTTATAAAATTGGTCGAAAGGTGAGTGATGATTTCAAGAAAAACATGAAAATTGTTTTTGATGAATATTTACCCAAATGGAACTATCGAGCCGTACCTCAACTCACACTAATTAATCAAGTTATTAATTGTTTATTCCTTAGTTTCATAATACAAACTGATTTATAGTTTGATAAAGTCTACAACACTAGCCGGAAAAAACCCGGTTGAATTTTCAATTTTTAATTTTCACTTGTGACTCGGCTGGCGTTTCCCCACCGTACAAATAGCGGTAACTCATCCGAGAAATCTCCCGAATCAATGTTTGAGCTGGCTTCTCGCTTTCCGGCGAATGCTTCACCATCACCGCCACCAAATAACGCTTACCGTTCGGCAAATCCACCATCCCCGCATCCGCTAGCATTGTATCAATGTTGCCGGTTTTGTGAGCAATAATTGAACCTTCGCCTAAACCTTTCGGCAGCAAAGAATCATTTCTAGTTTGGCGCATGATTTGCAAAATACGATCGCGCGATTTCACAGATACCAAATTACCCCGATCGATCTGGGCTATGATATTAATCAAATCCTGCGGACTGGTAGTATTAGTTCCCTCCAAATCAGGCAAATTATTGCGGAGAACCGTCGCCTTCAAACCCCAATTGGCAAAATGCTGATTCAACACTTCAGCACCTCCCAACAACTCAATCATCATATTTGTCGCCGTATTGTCGCTGACAACAATCATCTTTTGGGCAACTTCCAAAGCCGAATACTTCTTGCCCGCAGCCTGGTCTTGCATATCTCCAGAACCGCCGACAATGTGTTCGGACTTCAGCGTCAGCATCTGATCTAACTGCACTTTGCCCTCATCTACTGCTTGGAAAAAAGCTACTAAAATTGGCACTTTGATCGTGCTAGCTGAAGCAAAAGCAGTATCCCCATTAAAATTTAGGTAGCTTCCAGTATCTAAATCGACTAGAAATATTCCGGCTGTCAAACTAGGATTTTCTGTTGCTAAAACCTGAACTTGCGTTTTCAAAGCTCCTAATTCTTGATTCAATTGCAGCACTTCTGGGGTTGCGGATGCCGCAGATGCGCTATCGGCTGGGTTTTTCTGCCCTGCGGTGGTTTGTTCTTCTGTCGCTACAGTGGATGCTCGACTGACGGCATTTACCACCGACAGCAGCGTACCGCAAATCACCGCTATCCCAACTCCCAAAATCAGCAAGCGAGTAGCGTACACCAACGGCGGCACGCTCCGAGGTGCAGAGCGTTTACCCGGTCTCTGACTCGCTTGTGGGCGCGGTTTAGGCACGGGGCGTTTGTTGGCATCTGCGGGGATTACCGTGTCTGAAATGCGCGTTGGGGGCGAACTGGGACGACTTCCACGGGTGGCAGGGGGAGTGGCAGTTGGGAGCTGGCTGTTGGGATTGCTGGCGATCAAACTCACATCTTCCCGCTCCTGATTCGGGTCCGGAAACTCAAACATATCGACAGCAGCGAGGGCTTTTTTGCGTGGTTGGCGAGTCTTCGACTGCGGAGTTTTGCTGGTTCTGGGTTTTCTGGGGTTAATTGCCGATCGGGGATCGGATAAAAAGTCTTGTGTAGTAAATTCTTCCGAAGATGTGGGAGAATTGGCTCCATTTCTGCTGCCGCGGCCCTGTTGCGGTGGCAAAGTCGCAGGTTCGGGCGATCGAATTTCTGAATTGCCGTTTGGCGGTTGCGGAGGGCGACGGCGGCCGGAGTTGCCAGACTGACTTGCTTTGCCGGACTTAGGCTGCTTTGAGCCGGAGTTTGGAGAGGATATCGACGAGGATATCACCGATAATATCGATCCTTTGGGAAACCGCTCTGCCACGTCTTACTCCTTCATCACTACTGTAAAGTTCAAGTTTAAGATTTTTCAGCTTGTCAGCCAATCAATTTTAGATTTTAGATTTTAGATTTACCCCAGACGCTGCATGGTATCAGCAACCGGGTTTATTGCTCGCAAATTATCGCAAAGCTTAGGTTTTTAGTCAAGAAACCCGGTTATCAAGGTGACAAGTGGGTGCAGGAAAGTTCTCTGTGAAAAAAATCCTCAATCTGCTTCGTAAAACTTCCCCAAACTTGACTAAAGCTATCTTTAATCACAGTTCGGCGTTCACTTCCTGCGCTGTTGGGTGGTCGGCCATCCCAAGATAAGCAGGCTATCCCCCAATAGCCTTGGGTTCCCAATTTAAAATAATTAAAGTCAGCGAAGGAGTCGCCTCCTCCACTGCTCTCCAAAACGGAACGTGATAGTTTCCCATCATTCCGCTCCTCAATAAAACGGCTGTTGTCATCAGTACGTCGTTACCAACATATCGTTTTTCCAAACCCAAGAGCTTGGTTCCACTGGTGGCTTAGGTTTAGCACTTTTGCAGCTAGATTTGTTACCGAGACTGCCATCATTGGCGGTCTTTGTGTCGTGGCAATGTCGATGAAGTAGTTGCCAATTATCATACGAGTCCCTTCCACCTTTCGATTTGGGGACGATGTGGTCAACCTCTATCGAATCTCCATCTTTGAAGTAGTTATCGCAGTGAGCGCATTTCCCTTTTTGTCGCTTGAGTAATTTAGCCACTCTTACGGGTATTTCGGGGTGTACTCCCATTCTTGAACTCCAATATATCCAGTCCCCGTCATAGGGTGATGCCATCCCTTTTACTTTTACATAGCGCTTTATTTCGGTGGAGCTATGTTGTATTAGCATTTGAGGATTGTTACCCTCTCCGGTTGCGAACACCCAGTTATTGCTTTCTACGGTTTTAAAGTATTTGCGGCTTATCCACTTTTTACTTTTATTCCTATGACGATGGCGACCCCATTTCATGAGCTTTTAAAACACTAGATTCTTCAGCCTATCAAATACTCTTTGGCTGACGACAGTTGAGAAGTATTTACACCAACCCCTTATGATAGGATTGATTTTCTTAATTAAAATCGCTTGGTTTAATCCTCGCTATTTATTTATTACTTCAGCAACTTTTCTGTAGTGCCTTTTCTGACTCTCTTTACTGGGGGTGATAATAGTCTTATAACCTAGTGATCCGCCCCTGCTTTTGGTTCCTGAATTGTATTTCCCGACTGGGAATTGCCTGATGTTAAACCCTAAAAAATCGAATCCGGGTTCTTCATCCACTAATTTATTTAGGGTGTGGGCTAATCTTGTCTTACTCGGTTTTAATTCTAACCCAATGCCACTCAACCACTTCTCTATCTCCAATTTACACAGCTTTATGACTTCTAAATCCTCATGAAGGACTACAAAATCATCTGCGTATCTAATCAGTGAAATCGATTTAAGCTTGTCTCTTACACTCAATTGAGTGTTGTCAGGTCGCTTCATATCGAATTTTGGGGCTAAACCCAGGGTAAGAGCATCTCAATCATGCTTGACAAAAGCACTTGAGAATTTGCATCATATAGTCATTGTTCATCGCAGCCCGTTTGATTTTTTGTCGCAGGCTACGCTGGAGAGTTGTTTCTTGGTTAACCGCATTAAGCGCGAGCCGTCTTACCAGAGCGAAGTTCTGAGGACTGTTTAATGAGCGAATCCGGGATTTATCTTCATTAAAAGTCACATCTAAACTCCAATGAACTTGGTTTTCAATGCTCCAATGTTGACGAATAGCACGACCATTTAGCTGGGCGTCTACTGGTAAAGAACTTAGGTAAAACTGTACCTCGTGCGTAGTTTTGTTCCAAAGATGACGAACTCTTTCGACGATAACAATAGTCTGCAAGCCTGCCCATTGCTCTTGCTTGTAAACTCCTCCGACTTTGGCAACTGATACCGCCCAGACTTTTCGAGTTTCGAGGCGATGATGCCCCTTTTCTGTTCGGGAATCATAACTCATTTCAATCCCCATGAATTCCTGAGTTTTTGCAGTCTCAAACCAGTCTTTTACTTGATTGTAAAGAGTGGGATGATTGCTTTTTAGTGCCACGACATAATCGGCTTTTTT
>NZ_JAUBSB010000121.1:0-5439 GCF_036702135.1 Microcoleus sp. LAD1_D3
CCTCGAATGCAGGAACCTCGCTCTGTCTTGAAAGCTAAACTGCGGGCGTGATTAAGCCTTTTTCAGTGCCATTGCCCTATATTGAGCAATATTATAATGGCGAGCGCCCAAGTAGCGAGCGCTGGCAATGGCAAGTTTGCGATCGGCTCGATCGGGCGATCGTCCTGCACAATTTAAATATAGAACTTCCGATGTCTGAAATCTATCGCCGGATTAATTTTTAAGGGCGATTTTTTCGAGTTTGAAATGGATTGTGTTTAACTAGAAATATAATTTTAGGAGAAAGCTATGGCTACTCTAATTCAAAACCCAAGGTCAAACCTAACTGAAAACCAAGTTGAAACACCAGCAGATAAAAAAATCTGGACTGATGCCGAATTCATGGCACTCAACCGAGATGGACACCGCTATGAAATTGTGAATGGAGAACTAATTGACATGGGAAATTCGGGTGCAAAACACGGTTATGTTGCCGTTATTTTGAGTGCAGCCTTGTTTAACTGCGTATCAACGCGAAAATTAGGCGCAATTTTCGATTCCAGCACTGCTTTTAAGATGAAATCAGGAAACAAGCGATCGCCCGATGTTTCCTTCATGGCAAAAGAACGCCTGCAAGGGCTAGATGAGCTCCCCGATGGCTTCCTAGAAGGTGCGCCGGATCTTACCGTAGAAATCCTTTCTCCTAGCAATACAGTGGAAGAAATTCACGACAAACTCGTAGAATATTTCGAGAATGGCGCGCGTTTAGTCTGGGTGATTCATCCTAAAGAAAAGTATGTGTTAGTTTATCGATCGTCCCAAGAACCCGATCGCCTGCTTAAGTCTACTCAATCCCTAGATGGCGAAGAAATCGTCCCCGGCTTTACTCTCCCGATTGCGGAGTTATTTCAAAAACTGGCTTTTTAAGCAAATATGATATAAGCTAGTTATAAAAACTTATAGGAATCTTGTATGCTGAAGTCATTTCAGATACACAACTTTAGGCTATTTAAACACCTTGAAGTTAAAAATCTGGGTCGTGTCAACCTGATTGTTGGCAAGAATAATTCAGGAAAAAGTACATTTCTTGAAGCAGTAGAACTATATGCCAGCAACGCTTCTGCTACCGTCATGCTTGAGCTTGTAGAGTCTAGGCAAGAAACTTGGTTTAGCGAAGCTCAGCCACATTCCCAAAATTTTATCAGTAATCCTGTGCGGCATCTATTCTTTGGGCATAAATTGCCCAGCATAGGAGGAGATGGGATTTCTCTTGGAGAAGTTTCTTCAAACATAAAACTCCGGATCGGCGCTGGCGCATACCAGAATAAAAATGATGACGAAGGCACAATCAGGAAAATTCGCATCTCTGATGTGGACTTTGACGAAGATATATCTAATGTTGAAGTTTTTCTCGTAGCAGAAGAAGGCGAAAGAACTAGAAGAATTTTCCGATTAGATAGAAATATCAGAGACATTCGACGTAGCTCTAGAATTTTTTATGAAAGGCAGGAATCCGAATTAAAATACACGTGGCAGATTGTTTCTACAGCAAATATGTCTAATCGAAAATTAGCTGCTCTTTGGGATTTAACGAGCTTGACAGATTTAGAGTCGGAAGTTATTTCTGCGCTTCGTTTAATTGACGATCGAGTTACTGGAGTCGCTTTTGTAGAGGACGTTAGTAGAGGTAGTGCAAGTGACAACCGTGTTCCTTTAGTAAAAATTAAAGGCATAGACGAACCATTACCTCTCAAGAGCATGGGAGATGGTATGACTCGTTTGTTTCATATAATTGTTGCACTTGTCAATGCTCGAAACGGACTTTTATTAATTGATGAATTTGAAAATGGATTGCACTGGAGCGTGCAACCGAAAGTTTGGGATATTGTTTTTCAGATATCGGAGAGACTTAATGTTCAAATTTTTGCAACAACTCACAGCCGCGATTGTATCAAGGGTTTCTACCAAGCCTGGAATAACTATCCTACCCTTGGTGCTTTCTTCCGATTGGATGCCAAAAATGAATCGATAAAAGCAACAGAATATACATCTGAGACCCTGAGTGATTCTATTGACATGGATGTTGAAGTACGATGAGTAAGACAAGCGAGGTGTCTGAGAAGGATAGTGTTTGCAAGCAAGATACAGATAGAGTTTTACTTGTTGAAGGAGATAATGATTGCCATGTGGTGATGGCTTTATGCAAAGCTCATAATGTTCCTAAGACTTTCGGTATCTATCAATGCGGTTCAGATATCGGGGTTTTGAAGCGACTGAATGCGCTGATTATACGTCCTAATCCTCCTCAAGTAATAGGAGTTATGCTTGATGCTGACAAGCCTTCTCTTGAAGGCAGATGGCAAAGTATAAAAGGCAAGTTACAACATTACAACTATACGTTACCGACCAAACCTGATGCTGATGGAACGGTAGTCGAGCCTTCTTCAGATGAACCTAAACTGGGGTTTTGGCTGATGCCTAATAATCAAGATTCTGGTATGTTAGAAGACTTTTGTGCTGAACTTGCAGAACCAGCATCTTTGACATTTGCACGAGAATGTGTTGAACAGGCACAGGATAGTAAAGTAACAACATTCAAAGAAGTGCATCGTAGTAAAGCAGTGATTCATACATATCTTGCTTGGCATGATGAACCTGGTTATCCTTTGGGAAAGGCAATTACAAGTCAAGCTTTGCGTCCTCACACAGATGTCGCAGTAAAATTTAGTAATTGGTTAATACGTTTATTTGTGGAAGGAGCGATCGCGTAATTCCCGCGATCGTCCTAAGAGAGCGATCGCAAAGTATAATAGAGTTAATTTATCTCAAAATTCCACGGAATAAGCTAGTCATATAAAAATAACTTCTAGGAGGCTATAAATATGACAAGCATACCTAACGAACAAACATCTATCATCCGTACAGAAAGAGGACTAGCGATCGCAGGTACGCGCATCACCATCTACGATATCATGGACTACGTGACGGCTCAATATCCGCCTAACTTTATCAGAGGATTGTTCGATCTTACAGAAGAACAAATTAACGCAGCTTTAGCTTATATTGAGGCAAATCGGGCTGAGGTTGAAGCCGAGTATCAAATGGTTCTTAAGGAAGCTGAAGAACTGCGGCTGTACTATGAAGAAAAAAATCGCGATCTGATTGCCCGAATTGCCGCCCAACCACCAAAACCTGGAACGGAAGCTGCTTGGGAAAAACTGCGAGCGGCTAAGGCCAAGTTTAAGTCGGAGCTATAGTTTTTCATACTAAAGTATGATAGAGTTAATGTATCATAAAATCCTTAAATACTATGATCAATATAGTGTTTTAAAAGTGATATCCATGTTAAAAGAATTAAAAACCATTACTCTGGCAACTTGTCTGGTATTAGGAACAGCTAAACTGGGTTCTACTGCACCTCTCCCAAGTCCTAATAATCAAGGTAATTATATGGGAAGAGCTTATCATACTTATTGGGAAGTAGTAGATCCAGATCCAAATGGGTTAAATTGTCGCATGACAAATTCTTCTTTTGAAGAACTTATGCGTGCTGACAACCGCACTCCATTTGAGTTTTTTAATTGGTCTTTAGTTGGTGTCTTAAAACAGGGACAGCGTTTTGAAAGCTTTCCTAGCAATGCTGCTGGTACTTTCAACGATACCAGGGGTTTACCTTGGCTTTTTGTAGGAAAAAGCTACGCTGCTGGTGCAGCGCAAGGTTGTTTCGTTCGCGCTAATAGTCAATTTGTCAAACCAATACAGATGTCACCGACTCGCGTACAACCTCAAGCGAGTCAACCGCTCACAAGTTCCACAGCACTACCCATGAAGCTTGGTTTTGACGAAGGCTTTGGATCGATTGTAGTACCAGAAAGTGATACCAGAGCACCGGCATATGGAGGACGCTTAAGGCGATATGATGTTCACATTGCTAAAATGTTTGAAGTCACTCACTTTATGTGTCAGGAGGGGACTTTAACACCCGGTATTACATGGAATTACGAGGCTGGAGGTGGCACGATTAATATGGGAAGTTTTGCAATAACCTGCCGACTTGCTAATCAAATAGTTAGTGCTTATGGTTTAGGTAAATCGGAACCTACGAATATTACTTTTTCGGCTGGTGAAATCGGTCGCCCCGATGTCAGAAGTTTCAACATTCCTGTCCTAGATATTACAGGTGATAAAGTACCACGCTGGATGAGTTTTGTGCAGGGATTTCAGCCAGTGAGGAGGTAGGGCGATTTGTAAGATGTAGGAGGGTGTGTCAGAAGAATTACAAGAGGTATTGGAAGACTGGATTCTACTTAGTCTTACCATGAATCTCCCTTTACCGGTTCTTGACAATTACTAAAGAGGTCGCCTGATGCCGCCTTTTTAACTTGTGTTGATGATAAACAAATTACTGAACTGCTTGATCTCTCTGATATGACCAAGTAGCAATTAATCCAAATACGCCGCAACTCCAAATTAGCCATAGCAAGTGTAGAAATATCTGATTATCGTAATTCAATTTTGCTGCCCAAAAAACTAACTCTCGATAGTGGTAAAACGGCGATAGTACCATCAAATTTTGTACAATTTTTGATTCAGAAATTGGATATGCTCCGCAGGTTAGGGGAACAACAATTAACGATAAGCTGAGGATAGAATCAGCACTCCTGGGGTCGATCAAATATCCCAGTGCCAGACCAAGAATTGCGAAAGGGACAATACCCAGAAGTAGGCAGAGGAAGAGAACTAACCAGGAACTAGGATCGGCTGATATTTTCAGTTGCCAGATTGCCAGCCCAAAAATTAGTAAGAGGCTGACGATACAAAGTAGGAGGGCTGTCGCTATCTTTGCTACTATGTATGCGACTGGGGGTAAAGGTGTCGTCCTCAACAATTTCAGCCATCTTTCAGAGCGCTCAACAGCAATTCGTTTGCCGAGGCGATCGATAACAATTGTAAAAAAAATAATTCCCGAGATATAAATAATAGGTTCTATTGCAGAATTTCCTGTCATACCTGGAACTTTATTCAATAGGGGTACAAAACCTACTAAGCTGAGAGTTGCAAGGAGAAACAGAGGAGTCCGAAGAAATTGTCGTGTTTCAAACACAAACTGGTTTCGGATAATTACTAAAATGTTTGGATTTAAAGGCTCTGATTGATTGAAGACGGGATCATGAACGGCAACAGCATCTAACTTTTCTTCTGATTTAGGAATCGGAAAATCTTCAACTAATTGGCTTTTTTGGGGAGATTCGGAGAGATTGTGCAGGGTGACGTACCGAGTAGCTAAAGTACCTAGCTCTTCCCAGTCCGATTTATTGTTGGTCACCATCAAAATAGTGATTCCCTGTTGGCGACAGAGTTTTATTTGCTTCCAGAATTCTTCATAAGCTGTTGCACATTTAAACTGTGATACAAGCATTGCCCTTATTTTTGATTTTGCGACCCCATTTAATTATTAAT
>NZ_JAUBSB010000122.1:0-5236 GCF_036702135.1 Microcoleus sp. LAD1_D3
AAACTTATATTGCCGAGGAGAACTCGAATTCACTCATCTTTCTAAATGCTGTTTTCTCACTTTTTCAGCAAGCCCTAAGTAATGTTTAAAATCTGCGGAAACAAACAGGCCGCCCGCAGCGGCCAAGCCTGCCAAAAACTCTCCATGCTTTTCTAGTGGAGCAAAATTGGCTGCCCTCATCGCAAGGTTTCGGCTTTGGGGCAGACGCGGAGTGGCCAATATTGCGGAACGGCACCGGGGACAGACCGTAGACCAGACAAATAAACACGGAGTTGCTGGAAGGGGGAAGGCGAAGTGAAGGGCGATCGGGCGATCGACTAGACCCACTTCCAGTGCCGGAGTAACCGTGCTGTACCAGTTTTAAGCCCTGGGTTAGGATATGGGAAGTTAATGGCGATTAACAATGATTTGGGATGTGAGCTCGTGATACCCGATTCTTAACAATACGGAAAACCCTAATTAGCTTCTTAAGAGCGAACGCTAGGATTAATAAATCTTTTTGCAAAAAGTAATTATGAGCAACATCATTCAAAATGAAGACTCCCTCGTAGAAAAACTCAAAGCGACTGATAGCAATAGTTCTGATATAATTTATAATGGTTTCAAAGCAGCCGCTAGCTCTATACCAGCACTCGGACCGTTAGCGGAATTCTTTATCGATACCTATATTGGTCCTCCGACAACGAAAAGGATACGTAATTTTTTAGAAGCTGTAGTTGAAAAATTAACTGAGCTACAATCTAAAGTTGAATCAGTTAATTGTGAAAATCCGGTTTTTTTGACAACTTTTCTCCATGCGTCTCAGATAGCTCGCCACACTCATAAGGAGCAAAAACTTGAAGCCTTGAGGAATGTAGTTCTCAATTCATCTATTCCCAGCTCTGTAGAGGATGATGTTTTAGCGATATTTCTCAACTGGATTGATGGTTTTACTGCACTTCATATCTCTACTCTAAAGCATCTTCACTACTTAGATAAATATGCCATAAAAGAATTAGACACGTATTTTCCTATGTTGGAACAAAATAGAGCTATATATAATCAGGTTTTGAAAGATTTGGCAGATCGGGGTTTGATAAATTTAAGAGAAAACTACGTTACGAAAGAAGATGCGGATGGTGATATAGCCTTGCAAAGGTTGGGCATTTCTAGATATTCAACTCCTGTTGGTGTAAATCACATATCTCAAAGAAGGGGAGGAAAAGAGAGAGAACTAAAAACGGTTAGGCGCCAAGAAGATATTGATAAGCTCCTTAAAATGAATCGTTTATATAGTCAAGAAAGTAAAACTACAGAGTTAGGAAAGCAGTTTATGGAGTTTATTGAGTACCCGTCTATTCAAACTGAACTTATGTAAAATTTATGACTTTTAAATTGCTCTCTTTAAACCAGGATATTTCTCTCACTATCCATTTATAGAAATAGTGGTGTTTAATGAAGCTGTAACAGTTTTGAGTCGTAAATAAGGAAAATTCCATATCCTGATGAAGCTGTAGCAGTTCCCTGGCGTGGCTCAGGATATGGACGTATGCTGACTTAATCGCCCCAACTTAGATTTTCTGCTGCAACTTGGGCTGAGGATAAGTTTGTAGTATCGGTTTGGTTAGATGTGAGTTATGGGCGGTTGCCTGAAAAGATGAAGGGGTAGGGTGGAGCCAACTGTGGATGATTGGTGCGATCGTAAGCAGTGGTTAGCCCAGAACGGAGCAAGTTATGATTTTTAGGGATAAGTGAGACGCGGGTGCGACCGCCCTTGGCGCATACTAATTCAGAACATTACCAAATACAGATAAAAATGGGTATCAACAATCTATATTCAAAGCGCAAGAAGCTTGCTGAGCGTGGCAACCAACCAGAGGTATATCAGTATACAAATTTGCCACTCGATTTTCGACGCCAGGTAATACATATCTGGTTAAGTGCTATTGGTCCTTATTGCCCAAAACAAACCATTAATTACGAACCATTAGTAAATTGTTTATGGGGTAAAATTCATAACTCGCTTGCTAGAGAACTAGGTTTGTTTAATCTTGGAACTACCTCCGAAAATTTCTTCGAGCAATGTATGTCTTTTTTGCTTAATGAAAACACTCCTATTGAGCATCTCCTCGATCTAATTGAACTTACATTTCGATACATAAATGAATATATTCCCAAATTATTGCAATACCCTGAATACTCAAATGAGCTAAAGGGGCTTCAAACTCCTGATGATGCTATTAACGAGTTAAATCATCGCTTTCGTGAGTATGAAATAGGCTATCAGTACAATAACGGTGAGATCATTCGTGTTGATTCAAGTTTCATCCACGCTGAGGTTGTTGTCCCCGCACTCAGCCTACTATCTAGTCAGAATTTCAAAGGAGCGGAGCAAGAATTCCGAAGTGCCCATCAACACTATAGAAAGAAGGAATACAAAGATGCAATCCTTGATGCACAGAATGCTTTTGAGAGCACTATGAAAACAATCTGTAATGAGTGTAAATGGTCTTACACCAAGGGGACTGCTAGCGAGCTTATTAAAGTCGTGTTTGAAAACGAGCTTGTCCCACAGTATCTTCAAAGTCATTTATCAAGCTTACGGTCTGTTCTTGAAGCTGGTGTCCCCACTGTTCGCAATAAAACATCGGGTCATGGTCAAGGAAAAGAACCTACAACCGTGCCTGAATACTTAGCTGCATACGTGTTGCACCTTACCGCTTCAAATATAGTTTTTCTTGTAGAAGCATATAAGGCTAAACAAGGCAACTTGGCATGAGAGGCGATCGCTCATTCATTCCCTCCCAACTTTTCCAGCAACGCCTGCCACGCCTCAATTTGCTGCTGTAACTGCCAAGTGCGATCGCACTTGGCAGAATGAGGGGATGCGATCGCCTTTCCTGGATTTTAGATACACAAATTGCTGCTGTTGTTGATCGCCTCGAAGCTCTTCCCCGTTTCATGCAAGTGCGAGATTTAGGCTATCGCTGGGGTTCCTGCGGACACAAGGGAGATTTATATTTTCATTGGCGAGTGGCGATGCTACCGCGATCGATGATTGAGTATCTGGTGATTCACGAAATGGTGCATTTGATTGAACCGCACCATAATCATGCGTTTTGGGATAGAGTCGAGCGGATTTTGCCAGATTTCCACGAACGTAAGCGCTGGTTAGCGGAGAATGGAATAAATTATGACCTTTAGCGAATCACAGGCGACGGCATCTATCTATAAATTAGTGCAGCGAAGTCAGAAAACAAGCATTGAGAAACCAATAAGTTCACACTACATTTGGCAAAGCTTCGCCTCCACCCTTAGCTCCCCCACCTTTGGGTGAGCTTTTTGTGTGATAGAGCCGAGGCACTTACAAACGAAAAACCATCTGGCGTAATGTTTCCCATTCTCTCTGACGACTAATAAAAGCTGTGAAATTAGCAACGTCTCCCCGATAAGCCCGCTGAGTTTCCTGCGCTCGTCCAAGCAGCCACACCAAGATTAACTTGGCATCCGATCTTGAAGAAGTTTCTACACGGGCTGCTGCATAACGCACAGCAGTAAAACCTGGGGCGTTACAAATAATCAGGGCTGAAGCACAATCGTGATTGCAGTGAACCCTGGCTTTTGGTGCTGAGGAACGCGGGAGTGGCATTTTTCCCCCGCCCTTGGGTGTTTAAACCGAAGACAGCCAGCGTTCTTCTTGCCAGTATCGAGAATAACCGCCGTTGCTAAAACCAACACCCACCGGATTTTTAGTATCGCATTCTAAAAAAGTATACGTCCAAGTTGACCCAGACCAAGTAACCTCATCTACTTCATAAATCTGGCGCGGCCCTTGGGAGTTGTAAACACCAACTCTTTGCCCTTTCTGGAATTTTGCGCTTTGCTTCATCGAACGAACTTGTCGGTTAGGTATGAAATCGGTACGCCTCTAATCGCAATTGCCGGGGAACGCCAAAAAACTGTAGGCGATGGTGCCCGATAAAAGGAGCGCGATGGTTCAACCCCCGACTCCGGCATCGCTTTCGATTTATTCTGAATCCTTCAAAAACAAAGAATATGCAACAGTCTCGAAAAATTGCGCCTTTCAGACCCGTTGCATATTTCTAGCTCAATGATATGCTGAATCGCTGCTAAAAGTCAATACCTCGTCGGCAAAGATGCAAACCTCATAGTTCTCCAAACAGAATCTAGGCAAGTTTGCTTAGTCCAGCTATCACAATCTTTGCCAAATCGTCGGTCAGTCTAAGAAATCCGTTCTTGAGTCCCCAGTCATGGATCTTAGTTGGCAGTAGGAATCCGTGAGCCGAAGCATTTCTGAGAGCTTTCGCCAGTTTGTATGCCTCCAACCAGGAATCTACAGATTGGGATTGAACCAGCCACCGATCGATCGCTTTCCGATCTCCTGAAGTTACTCCCAGGAATTCGGCTAATGCCCCCTCTTCCTTATCCAGCCATTTTTCAAGCTTTGGTTTACCTCTAGGCGGCTCTATTGGCTTGTAGTCGGGCAGGACGCATTTTTCCAGAAATCTTTCATACATCCCCTTCTCAACTTGCCTGTCCCACTTGTCCATCATTAAAGCTTTAGATGCAATCTCAAAACCGGTATAGGCGATTACCAGTCTCCACTGATGCCCTCGTAGCTTATCATTGACGCTGCGGGTTTCGCTTTGACCGATGGCAGGATTTTGCCATTCGATCGCTGCTTGAACTAAACCCTTTCCTCTAGATAAAGCTTTAATAACTCGGTCGATATGTTGCGAACTGTTGCCGTGGTGGGAATTAAAATAGGAAAGTTTTTTCTGGATGCAATCGCATTTAGCTGCATCGGTCAACCAAGACTTCTTTGGTTCCAAGACATTCCAAACATCTTTCCATGCCCCATTCAAGTCTTCCGAAACGTTCATATCACATTTTTATGTTTATCTGTACCGGGTAAGCTTCTTAGGATATCTTGAACTATTTTCATTATCCATGCCTGTTGGTAAAAGTCGTAGAATTTTGGTGTCAGTATTTCGATCGAAGGAAGCTTGAGGGAGAATTTTGCTGATGGGGGCGATCGCTGCATTCGACCCAGCCCGTGAGAATTTTCAGATGCAGATTGAGGTTTTGTTAAGCCTGCGACCTCTAAGATTGTCAAAACCCGTGCCAGCACTCAGCATCTAATTCTACAATTTCTACCGTGACAGAGCGGGTGTGGCACTAAAAATCTAGGCGGGAAAACGCTTGTTTCCCTATCTAGGACTTGGAAGTGCTACCC
>NZ_JAUBSB010000123.1:0-5009 GCF_036702135.1 Microcoleus sp. LAD1_D3
AGTTAGGGGCGGCTGAAATTATATACACCGACATTCACCGCGACGGTACTATGGAAGGGCCGAATTTGGAATCTTTGCGCGAAATTGCTAATGCTATTTCAATTCCGGTGATTGCTTCCGGTGGCGTTAGTTCGATCGCAGATTTGTTGAGTTTGCTGGCTTTGGAACCCATTGGTGTCAAAAGTGCGATCGTCGGTAGGGCAATTTATACCGGCGATATCTTGCTAAAAGAAGCAATTCAAGCAGTCGGACAAGGGCGGTGGCAGGATGTACCGCCAGATTGGGGTTCTTCAAGCTTTGCTTGATAGTCATTATGTAACCGTTATCAATTTTCCGACTCACAATCAACAGTCAACAGTCAACAGTTAACAGTTAACAGTCAACAGTCAACAGTCAACAATCAACAGTCAACAGTCAGCGTAGAATCGTCTTTCTTACCATCATCGTACCCATGTTTTTGAACCATGCAATTACAGCTTTAAGTTCTGGGATAGCCTCCCTAGTTGCCCCCATACCTTTGTTAGCAACAGTCGAGGCAGAAAATTCGCCGATCGTCCTCAGCGGAGTTTTGCTCAGTTTGGTAGTGATTTATCTCGCCAGTAAAATCGGCGCGGAAGTGGCTCTAAAATTTGATTTTCCGCCGGTTCTGGGTGAACTTGTAGCAGGGGTAATTGTTGGCGTATCTGCTTTAAACCTGGTCGTTTTTCCCGGAAGCGGGCTGTCAGCCTCAGACTCAGGGATTATGACAGTTCTGCAATCGATTAATCATCTGTCTCCTGCCGCCCTCACCAGTGTGTTTGAATCGCAGAGTGAAGTCATTTCAGTGCTGGCTGAATTAGGCGTGATTATTCTGCTGTTTGAAATTGGCTTAGAGTCGGATATCAAACAACTCAAGCAAGTCGGAATTCAAGCTACCGTTGTCGCCTGCGTAGGTGTGGCAGTTCCCTTTGCCGCTGGTACTGCGGGCTTGATGATAATTTTCCACACTCCGGCAATTCCTGCAATTTTTGCGGGGGCAGCTTTGACGGCAACCAGCATTGGAATTACATCTAAAGTGTTGTCTGATTTAGGACAACTGAACTCTAAAGAAGGTCAAATTATTGTCGGTGCGGCGGTGATTGATGATGTGTTGGGAATTATTGTCCTGGCTGTTGTCGCCAGTTTAGCGAAAACCGGTGAGATTGATGTTGTTAATGTCATCTATTTGATTGTCAGTGCAACTGTTTTTTTGCTAGGTTCGATTCTGTTGGGTGGTGTCTTCGACAAAACTTTCTCGGCGGTGGTGGTTCAACTCAAAACTCGCGGCAATATTATCATCCCGGCATTTATTTTTGCCTACTTCATGGCTTTTCTGGGCAATGCAATTCATCTCGAAGCGATTTTGGGTGCGTTTGCTGCGGGTTTGGTGTTGGATGAAAGCGATGCCCGCCTGGAGTTGGATGAAATGGTGAAACCCATCGCCGATTTATTTGTACCTATCTTCTTTGTGACGGTGGGCGCTCGGGCGGATTTGGGGGTTTTGAACCCAGCGGTGCCGGATAATCGGGCGGGACTTTTGATTGCCGTATTTTTGATTGTGGTTGCTATTTTGGGCAAGATCGTAACAGGTTGGGTGGTGTTTGGTCAGCCTGGAATCAATCGATTGGCGATCGGAGTGGGGATGATTCCTCGGGGCGAAGTCGGGTTAGTGTTTGCCGGCATCGGTTCGGCGAGTGGAGTTTTGGATAAACCGTTAGAAGTCTCGATTATTATCATGGTGATTCTGACGACTTTTTTGGCTCCGCCTTTTCTGCGGATTGCCTTTGGCGATACGGTAGATCCTCCTGCTACCGGGGAACCTTCTAGCGAGCAAATCGTGTGATTGAGGGAATTGGAGTTTGGGCGATCGACTCATTTAGAAACAAATGGCGAGGGCGCCAAAGCAGGGCATCCAGTCAACCAAGCAGCCATTGAAGCGATCGTCCGATCAGTAGACGTTTCCTGTCAAGTAGGTGGGGGAATGCGCGATCGCGCTTCTGTTGCTGCTATCCTCAATTTAGGCGTCCGCCGCATCATTCTCGGCACTGTCGCCGTCGAACAACCGCAATTAGTCGGCGAATTGTGCGCCGAATTTCCCGGTCGAATTCTGGTTGGCATCGATGCCAGAAATGGTAAAGTTGCTACTAGAGGCTGGCTAGAAACTTCGGAAGTTTTAGCAAGTGAATTGGCGCAAAAAATGGCCGAGTTAGGGGCGGCTGAAATTATATACACCGACATTCACCGCGACGGTACTATGGAAGGGCCGAATTTGGAATCTTTGGGCGAAATTGCTAACGCTATTTCGATTCCGGTGATTGTCTCCGGTGGCGTTAGTTCGATCGCAGATTTGTTGAGTTTGCTGGCTTTGGAACCAATTGGTGTCAAAAGTGCGATCGTCGGTAGGGCAATTTATACCGGCGATATCTTGCTAAAAGAAGCAATTCAAGCAGTCGGACAAGGGCACTGGCAGGATGTGCCGCCAGATTTGGGTTATTCGAGTTTTGCTTGATCGTCTGAATCCTTTGGCCCGCATTAAAAAAACCGGAACGCTTCAGTTTGTGTGCGTCCCGGAGTGTCTGGTTTCAACGTCTTTTTTACCATCATCGTAACCATGTTTTTGAACCATACAATTACAGCTTTAAGTTCTGGGATGGCATCCCTAGTTGCTCCCATACCTTTGTTAGCAACAGTCGAGGCTGAAAATTCGCCGATCGTCCTCAGCGGAGTTTTGCTCACTTTAGTAGTGATTTACCTCGCCAGTAAATTAGGCGCGGAAGCGGCTATAAAATTTGATTTTCCGCCGGTTCTGGGTGAACTTGTAGCAGGGGTAATTGTTGGCGTATCTGCTTTACACCTGGTAGTTTTTCCCGGAAGCGGGCTGTCAGCATCCAACTCAGGGATTATGACAGTTCTGCAATCGATTAATCATCTGTCTCCTGCCGCCCTAACCAGTGTGTTTGAATCGCAGAGTGAAGTCATTTCAGTGCTGGCTGAATTAGGCGTGATTGTTCTGCTGTTTGAAATTGGTTTGGAGTCGGATCTCAGACAACTAAAAGAAGTGGGGGTTCAAGCCGTCGTTGTCGCTTGTGCCGGCGTGGCAGTTCCCTTTGCCGCCGGTACTGTGGGCTTGATGATGATTTTCCACACTCCGGCGATTCCGGCGATTTTTGCGGGGGCTGCTTTGACGGCAACTAGCATCGGAATTACGTCAAAAGTTTTGTCGGAATTAGGACGGCTGAAATCTAAAGAAGGTCAAATCATTGTCGGTGCGGCGGTGATTGATGATGTGCTGGGAATTATTGTCTTGGCTGTTGTCGCCAGTTTAGCGAAAACCGGTGAGATTGACGTTGTTAATGTCATTTATTTGATTGTCAGTGCAACTGTCTTTCTACTGGGTTCGATTCTGTTGGGCGGCATCTTTAACAAAAGCTTCACTGCTGTGGTGGAGAAACTCAAAACTCGCGGCAATATTGTGATTCCCGCCTTTATTTTTGCCTTGTTCATGGCGTTTCTGGCCAATGCAATTCATCTCGAAGCGATTTTGGGTGCGTTTGCGGCTGGTTTGGTGTTGGATGAAAGCGATGCGCGCAATGAGTTGGATGAATTGGTGAAACCGATCGCCGATATGATTGTACCCATCTTCTTTGTGACGGTGGGAGCCAGGGCCGATTTGGGAGTTTTGAACCCAGCGGTGCCGGATAATCGGGCGGGACTTTTGATTGCCGTATTTTTGATTGTGGTTGCTATTTTGGGCAAGCTGGTGACTGGTTGGGTGGTGTTTGGTCTGCCGGGAATCAATCGATTGGCGATCGGAGTGGGGATGATTCCTCGGGGCGAAGTCGGGTTAGTGTTTGCCGGCATCGGTTCGGCGAGTGGAGTTTTGGATAAACCGTTAGAAGTCTCGATTATTATCATGGTGATTCTGACGACTTTTTTGGCTCCGCCTTTTCTGCGGATTGCCTTTGGCGATACGGTAGATCCTCCTGCTACCGGGGAACCTTCTAGCGAGCAAATCGTGTGATTGAGGGAATTGGAGTTTGGGCGATCGACTGATTTAGAAACACAAATGTGGATCGTCCAAATTTATCTAGCCGTAATAATAAGTCCTAAGTTGTTAGAAGTGGCTACAACTTGACTTTCAACTGATAACACTTGTCAGCGAGTTTAATCAGTTCGCTGAGGCCCCAGCTACCATGATCGTTCAAAACTTCCGCTAGTTGATTCGGGATGGCTTCTAGGCCCAGAAATGCCCCGCCGATGGCACAAGCCATTGTTGCGGTCGTATCCACATCGCCACCGAGGGCGATGCTAATGCAGAGAATTTCCGAGTAATCTTGAGGCGTTCTCAAAAACGCATATAAACTCCACAAGACGTTACCGACTACAAAAGGCGAGATTCCTTGCCAAGAGTGTTGGTAGTTTAATGGTAGTCCAGCTCTAGGAATTAACTCTACGGCTGACTCTGGGAGCAATCTGACCCAATCAATCAAATCTTTGAGCAAAGCAGCAAAGGAAGAATCAACTTCTGCTACCCATTCGCTCAGTTGACCGAGAAATGGCTCAGTTTCAATCATCATCTCAGATTGAAGGGCGCTCGCCCCAGCACCGACAGAACACCGCGAATCTTATTGCGACGATGTTAATGCTGTTGTTGAGTCTGTTGAGACTCATGTATCCACATTCTTAGTCATCAACACTATATTCTACCTCTATCGGTAAATTCTTTCTGCGAAATCACCTGAAGCCGTCGCTCAACATTTTATCAGACAAGCGATCGTTTTTACTTTTGAGAATGGAATGGGAGAAAGAAACTCCAAGCGCGATCGCCCCCAATCTTAGTTTTGAGGGTTTGAGGAGCCGTTCCCTACGCTCGCCTGGTTGAGGGCGATCGCATCCTTAAAGTTAACACCAATGAACTTTGCCTTACCTCTACTCCAAGTAAGCCCCATCATCGGGTTGAACCACTGAGATCTTCTACTCATGCGCGGGAG
>NZ_JAUBSB010000124.1:0-4863 GCF_036702135.1 Microcoleus sp. LAD1_D3
TTCTTGCACACTTCTCTCGCTCGCCCGCTCGAATAATCCAGGTCCGTCAGCTTTTGGCGCTTATTCAGCAAGTCCTAGATAGTCGGCTGCACAGAGATTAGTTGCTGCGTGGGGAGGATTTTTTGCACTGATTGCAATAATTTGCCCGTCAATTAATTCGACTCGTTCATCGGGATTGAGAATGCCAGTTTCGGTCATGAGGCGATATTCCTCTACAGTCCACAAGCGTAACTCTGTTACAGTCATGGCACAATTTCCTTGGGCGATATTATCTATTATCGATTCACATTCTAGTTTTTATTAAATTACTCGGTCAACAATCTAGATTTAGCTGTAATTGCTCCCACACACCACAAAATGGCATTGAGAATTTCCGAGCGCTGAATATCTTCTGCGTCTAAAAAACTTGCAAACTCTTCCTCAATATTCAAATGGTCTGCCAAATCATAAAGTATGCGCTTGTATTCAGTTGGCATCGGTATTAAAGTAGCTTTCACTAAATCGAAAAGCGCGTTCAAACAGTTGAGGATAGTAGCTGACTCGTCAAAATCTTCGGCATCGAGCAAGTACAGCGTTTCTGCAATGTCGCAAATAGCGTCTATTTGTGTGGGTGGCTTTCCCAGTTCGCTGACATCGATATTGCACAATTGGAGAGCGTTAATCGCTAGTTCTGGACGGGTAAAAAATACAAGTTGACCCCCGGCTACTAAGGGCGGCTCTTGTTCTCCATAGACAATGAGAGTATATAGATTTGGTATTTCGGTGCCGGGGTCGATCCGAAAACCGAACAGCCACAACAATTTTTCTGTATTTGGGTTCGCTGTTTGCAGTGTTGTTGGAAAAAATTTTGGTTCTGACATGAATTTTTGATATCTAAAATACGGTGTTAAACTCTGTTTTTACGCAAAAAAAATATCGATAGAAACCGGGTTAACAAGGCAAGAGTGCGTAATCTTTTTTTCCTATAAACTCTGCTGGATTATGTCGCAGCACTCAGCGACAGTTGCTCTTTTTTCCATTGCTGCTACTAGGGCTTCGTAAGCTGATTTGTGGCTTTCTATCAGGTTTTTTGCTCGCAGCAAACCCCAGTTTTGTTTGAGTTGAATTTCGGAACTGGGACGGCGCAGTTGTGTTAAAATTGCACTAATTTTTGTGCGGTCTTCTGCTCCTCCTTGTGCACTGCCGTAAACAAATTTTTCGGCGACTATTCCGGCCATCCACACTGTGCAGTATTGGTCTAAAAGTTGGGCGGAAAGAGTGCCGTTTTGCAGTTGAGATGCTAATTGTTCGTCTTCAAAGCGGACGCCGCCTTGGGCTGTTTGACCTTGTTTAAATGCTTCCCAAGCGTTGAGGGCGTAGCTGGTTACGGGAATTCCCAACAGGTACGCGACTAGGAAGTGTCCGGCTTCGTGGTGAAGGATACGATCGCGCTTTTGTTTGGAAGTTCCCCCCAGCCAATCTAATAAAATAGTACCGCCTTGACCTTGCCACTGGAAACTGTCAAGGGTGGCTAGCCCCAACAGGCAAAAAGTGGCGATCGCAGGTACGGCTTCTGGCAAGTTGAATAGGGGCCCCAACAATATTGAAACGGTGATGGCAAAGATAGAAATAGCAATAATATTCAAAGAAGTGTCTTTCATAATGGGGAATGGGTAACTGGGAATTGGTAATGAGTAATTTGTAATAGGGAATTGGTTTTAGAGGTAAACTCAGGTACGATCGCGCGATCGGTTTGGCAGCGTCGGGTCGATCGCAGCAGCCGGGACTTCCGACAAAAACACCACCTTCCAGTTTGACTGAAAATTGCCCCTCCGAAGCCACCGATATTAAAAAGATATTAAAATAAATCAAAGTCCAGTAAAAGTGTTAGTGGAATCCTTCATGTCAGTTTTGGCAGCGATCGCAGTTTTAGGTATCTTGATTGTCGTTCACGAACTCGGCCACTTCTTGGCGGCGAGACTTCAACACATCCACGTCAACCGCTTCTCTATCGGTTTCGGGCCCGTCCTCTGGAAGTACCAAGGCCCGGAAACTGAATATGCCCTCCGCGCCTTTCCCCTGGGAGGTTTCGTGGGTTTCCCGGACGACGATCCAGACAGTACAATTCCCCCAAATGACCCGAATTTGCTCAAAAATCGCCCCGTGCTCGATCGGGCGATCGTCATTAGCGCAGGGGTAATTGCCAACTTAATTTTTGCTTACTTCCTGTTGGTGGTGCAATTGGGTACTGTCGGCGCGGCAGAAATGAACTACCTACCGGGAGTTAAAGTCCCGGAAGTCGCCGCAGAAGTCAGTTCGGCCGCGAAACAAGCGGGAATTCGATCGGGCGACGTTGTTCTGTCTGTTGACGGCAAGGAATTGGGCGCTTCCCGCGAAGCAGTCAAATTATTGGTCACAGCCATCCAAGATCATCCCAACCAACCCCTAGCGTTGGAAATTCAGCGCCAAGAACAAAAATTTGTGGTGACAGTAACTCCTGAAGAGTCGCCCGACGGCAAAGGTCGCATTGGCGTGCAGCTAACTTCTAACGGCACTGTGGTGCGGCAGAGGGCCGGATTTGTAGAGGCGTTTAGCAAGGCCGCCAAAGAATTTGAGCGGATTGTGGTGCTGACGGTTCAAGGTTTCGGGCAGTTACTTAGCAATTTCAGCCAGACTGCCGACAAGTTGTCCGGGCCTGTGGCGATTGTGGCGATTGGTGCAGGGATTGCCAAATCGGATGCTGCGAGTTTGTTTCAGTATGCTGTGCTAATTAGCGTCAATTTGGCTGTGATTAATATCTTGCCTTTACCTGCTTTGGACGGCGGTCAGCTAGCTTTTCTGTTGATAGAAGGACTGCGGGGCAAGCCTCTGCCGAACCGCATTCAGGAAAATGTCATGCAGACTGGTTTGGTGTTGTTGCTGGGTTTGGGAATTTTCTTGATTATTCGGGATACAGCTAATTTGGCTGGGTTCGATTTGATGGGCAATCTTCGGCAACAATAGTCAGTAGTCAGTAGTCAGTAGTCAGTAGTCAGTAGTTGGTTGTTATTGGTTATTGATTATTGATTATTGATTATTTGTTATTTGTTGGTGGCCACTAATAACCTATAAGATGAGTCAACAGTTAAAAATTAACAGTCATTAGTCATTACAGCAATTTTGACTCATGACTAATATTCGCTCATTAAATTTGGTAAAAAAAGCAATGATTACACAACTGCAATCTCCCGAAAAATCAAAAATAGTCTACCCAGATGACAACGGAGAACCCATGTCAGATAATACCGAACAGTTTCGATTAATCGTCTGGATTAAAGAAAATTTAGAACTTTTATTTGCGAGTGTTGCTGATGTTTTTGTGGCGGGTAACTTACTGTGGTATCCAGTAGAAGGAAATAATAAACTTGCTCAAGCACCAGATGTGCTGGTAGCCTTTGGCAGACCGAAAAGATATCGAGGTTCATACCAACAGTGGAACGAAGATAACATTCCGCCGCAAGTCGTGTTTGAAATTTTGTCCCCTGGCAACCGTCTAACTCCGATGATTCAAAAATTCAAATTTTACGAACGCTACGGCGTGGAAGAATATTACTTGTACAACCCTGAACAAGTGGATTTAACTATATGGCAGCGTCGAGACCAAGAATTAGAAGCTGTAGAATCGGCGGATGGTTGGGTAAGTCCCAGACTAGGAGTGCGGTTTCAACTATCAGAAACCGCACTACAAATATTCGGACCTAACGGAGCGCCATTTGTAAGTTTTGTGGAACTCGCTCAACTGCGACAGCAAGCAGAATTAAGAGCTGAACAAGAACAGCAAAGGGCCGAACAAGAACGCCAAAGAGCCGAACAAGCAGAAACTTTGCTGGAACAAGAACGATCGCGATCGGAAGCTTTAGAAGCTCGACTCCGCGAAATGGGAATCGACCCCAATCTTTTGTAAATGACTGATAACTAATGACTAATGACTAATGACTAATGACTAAAAAGTTAAGTTTAAAACAACGATCGCTCGAAATTCTGATTCGCCTCAAACGCCTCTATCCAGAAGCTCCTTGCACTCTCAACTACGAAACTCCCGTGCAGTTGCTGGTGGCGACGATTCTCTCGGCTCAGTGTACGGACGATCGAGTAAATCTGGTAACGCCGGCTTTGTTTGAGCGTTTTCCCGATGCGGTTGCTTTGGCAAATGCGGATTTAGAAGAACTAGAAAGTCTCGTGCGATCGACTGGTTTCTACCGCAATAAGTCTAAAAATATTAAAGGTGCTTGTCAGGCGATCGTCAATAAATTTAACAATCAAGTGCCGCAGCGGATGGAACTGCTGCTAGAATTGCCCGGAGTTGCCCGCAAAACGGCTAATGTCGTTCTCGCCCACGCTTTTGGTATTAATATGGGCGTGACGGTAGACACTCACGTCAAACGTTTGACTCAACGGTTAGGATTGACCGAACATACCGATCCTATAAGGATCGAGCGGGATTTGATGATATTGTTGCCACAGCCGGATTGGGAAAATTGGTCGATTCGGTTGGTTTATCACGGCAGGGCAGTTTGTAATGCGAGAAATCCGGCTTGCAATATTTGCGAACTTGCAGATTTGTGTCCTTCTGCTAATAGTTTGGTGTTGCACCAAGGTTAAGTACAGACAAGATGCCTGTACCACAAAAATCTTTAGTTATTGCAGATTTGTACCCTTTTGTTAATAGTTAGGTGTTACACCAATGTTAAGTACAGGCATGATGCCTGTACCACAAAAATGTTGAGTTATTGTGGAACAGGCATCTTGCCTGTTGCTAAAAATCTTGTTGACCAAAAAAACGGGATTCAAGCCCCGTCCTTCTAGGACGGCTTTTCTTGATTTCTAATATATTCCTTCAAAACT
>NZ_JAUBSB010000125.1:0-4748 GCF_036702135.1 Microcoleus sp. LAD1_D3
TTGTCAGACTACTTCGGTAGCAAATCCCGATGAAGCGTCAAGAATCACCGCTCCTTTAGGACGGTGAGCATTTCAATCAGACACCGACTCCAACGACCAAATCCTCGCTGACCTGAAAGCCTCCCTCCACCAAGCCAAAGCGGGACAAACCTTCCCCATTGAGGAGCTCTGGGACGGCATCAATGTCTGAGATGCCAGTCCAACTCAAATTCACGGCACTTTTCAAACGTCGCCTCAAAGGACTCGCTAAAAAGTATCGCCAAATTCAAACCGATGTTCAGCCCGTCCTCGATGAGATTATCCAAGGAAACTTCATCGGAAACTAGATTGCAGGCACCCAATACACCGTTTACAAAGTCCGGGCTAAAAACAGTGATGCCCAAGTTGGTAAGAGCGGTGGCTATCGTTTGATTTATCAAGTTGAATCACCGACTCAGGTTGTTTTACACCTGATTTACTGGAAATCAGAACAAGCAAACGTCTCGGCCGAGGAAATCCAGACTGCGATCGCACAATACCACGCAGAACCAGGCGAATAAGACATTTTTCAAGTCTAAACTTTGGATATCGCCGACATTGATATCATATATGGCCCAAGTCCCGACCTTCTTGCTGCAGCAGTGTATCTTTGAGAGTTGACACAAATTTTTTAAACTTGTGCTAACTCTTGACTACATACTGACTAGAGTGAAAAATATGCAAAAACGCAAGCAACAAACGAACCAACCTATGAACTTTTCCCAGAAGTCAGGGGGCAAAAGTGCCACATCCCCAAAAATCAACTCAACACACAATCTCGGCTTGGGAGGATTGCAGAAATTACTTTTTGCCGCCGGAATAGCCTCTCTGTGCGCTAGCTGTCAAAATCCTCCAGCACCCACCGCCACAACTCCCGGAGGCAGCCCCGGAACCAGTCCTGCAGCCACTCCCGTCGCAGTCAGCAGCCCCGGAGACCCAAATACTGTCAAAATTGTCTCCATGCTCCCCATGACAGGCAGCGCCTTGGGTCAAGCTCAAACAATGGTCAACGGCATCCAACAAGCCCTCGCCGAAACCAACTCCAAAGCTTGCGACGGCAAAATCCAAATCCAATACGAAGTTTTCGATGACGCCACCGCCGCCGCCGGCAAATGGGACCCGGCCCAAGTAACGTCGAACTCCAACAAAGCCGTAGCTGACGGTTCGGTAGTTGCCGTCATCGGTCACTATAACTCCGGTGCCGCCAAACTTTCCATTCCCGTGCTCAACCAAGCTAACATCGTCATGATCAGTCCGGCCAACACTTATCCGGGACTGACGAAACCAGGAAAAGGCGAAGCCAAAGAACCCAACGTTTATTATCCCGCTGGCACTCGTAATTTCAGCCGCGTTGTCCCCGCTGACGACCTTCAAGGTGCTGTAGCTGGCAACTGGGCGAAATCTTTAGGCGTGCAAAAAGTCTACATTCTCGACGATCAAGAACTCTACGGCAAAGGCATCGCTGATGTTTTTGAAGCAACTTCTAAAAAGTTGGGAATTCAAGTCCTCGGAAGAGAAGGAATTGATATTAAAGCTAGCGACTATAAGGCGTTAATGAATAAGATCAAAGCTTTAAATCCCGACATGATTTACCTTGGAGGCACTACTCAAAGCAATGCCGGACAAATAATTAAAGACATGAGAAATGTCGGAATGACGCCTGAGGCAGTTAAGTTCATGGGGCCCGACGGCATTAAAGAGCAAGCTTTAATTGACGCGGCAGGCAAAGATGCCGAAGGAATTTACGCTACTTTTGGCGGCTTGCCTCCTCAAGAATTGACTGGTGCGGGTGCGAAGTGGTACGAAAGTTACAAGGCAAAATATAATGCTGAACCCGAAGCTTATGCAGCTTACGCCTATGAAGCTGCTAAAGTTGCGATCGGCGCAATTAATAAAGTTTGCAAAAATGACCGCGCTGCTATCCGCGAAGCTGTCTTGGCAACTAAAGATTTTAACGGGGTACTCGGCACTTGGAGTTTTGACACCAACGGCGACACGAGCTTGACTACAATGTCAGGAAATGTTGTTAAAGGTGGCAAGTGGGAGTTCGTGAATGCGCTCAAGACGGAATAATTAATCAGAAGGAAGAGGGAAGTTCGGCAACAGATTTTATAACGGATGTAACGGATGTAACGGATATCGGGAAGAAGGAAGAAGGGATAATAAAAAATTATGCCTTTTTCCTTCTTCCTCCAAAGTCCCATGCCCGATGCCCAATTCCCAATTCCCGATTCCCGATTCTCGATTTCCAATTCCCAATTCCCCATTCCCAATTCCCAATTCCCAATTACTCAAAAACATGAAGAACTGGAAAAGTATTCTCTTCTATCTAGGTGTAGTTTATATAGTTTTGCTATTAGGCCCGATCGCAGGATTTGATTTGCCCAAAATTATTGGCGAAATAATCCGCAGTCCTGAAGTTCTGATTCAACAATTGTTAGTGGGTCTGGTCAACGGGGCGCTGATTGCAATTATTGCTTTGGGTTACACGATGGTTTACGGCATTATTGAGTTAATCAATTTTGCTCACGGCGATTTGTATATGTTGGGCGCTTTTGCTTCGCTAACTGTGTTCGGAGCTTTTGGGATTCAAGACGGTACACCTTTAAATATCGCAATACCGGTGATGTTAGTCGCTTTAATTGTATGTTCGTTGTTTTGTGCTGGACTGAATATTGTTGTCGAAAAGTACGCTTATCGGCCTTTGCGAAATGCTCCCCGTTTGGCTGCTTTAATTTCGGCAATTGGAGTTTCTTTTATTTTCCAAAATATGGGGCTGTTTTGGGGAGGATTGAAAGCTTTTCTTCCGGTGATGGGTTCTAATTCTGCTGCTCCGAAAAGTTTTCCCGATTTGTTACCGCGAGTTGATATTTTCAAAAGTTTGGGAATTCAAACGAGTATTGTATTTACTACAAAAGATTTAATTGTGTTGGTGGTGGCGGTTGTATTGATGGTTTTGCTTCATGTTTTTGTGCAATACACTCGTCTGGGAAAGGCGATGCGGGCAACGGCTCAAAGCCGCGATGCTGCTAAAATTATGGGAATTAATGTGGATCAGATTATTGCTCTAACTTTTTTGATTGGGGGAGCTTTGGCGGGTTCGGCTGGGATTCTGGTTGGCCTGTACAACAATACTATTGTTTTTACGATGGGGTTTACGGCGGGTTTGAGGGCTTTTACGGCAGCGGTTTTGGGGGGAATTGGCAATATTGTCGGGGCGATGTTAGGAGGGGTTTTGATTGGGTTGCTTTCGTCTTTGAGCGATCAGTATTTGTCGAGCCGCTGGACTAATGCTTGGGTGTTTGGGGTTTTGGTGGTGATTTTGGCTTTTCGGCCAGGGGGTTTGTTGGGTGAGAATGTTCAGGAGAAGGTTTAAAGTTGCTGGGTTGAAAAAATGGCAAAAGACATTTATCATTATCAAGTAAGGACTGCTTTAGAAAAGGATCGGTGGATAATTACAGACGATCCTTTGACTCTGCAATTTGGTTCGCAGTGTGTTTGTGGATTTGGGAGCTAAAAAGCTGCTAGCAGCCGAACGCGATGGACAAAGAATTGCAGTTGAAATCAAAAGTTTTGTCGGCAAATCTCTAGTAAAAGATTGGGGAAATGCGATTGGGCAATACATTTTGTATTTGAAAATAATATCGAAAAAAGAACCAGAGCGTACCCTATATCTTGCAATTACTGAAGAGATTTATATCAGCTTCTTTAATGAAGATATCGTACAAATTGTACTGACAGACGGAGTAATAAAAATTATCGTTGTCGATACTATTCAGGAGGTTATTACCAGATGGATAAACTAGACAAATACCGCGACTTAATTTATAAAATTCTGTCGTACTATGCCAGCCTACCGTACAGATACGCCGAGATTAATAACAAAGTCATTGTTAGCGAAGACCGCAATGATTTTTTATTGATGAGTGAAGGCTGGGAGGGCCAAAAGCGACTTCACTACTGCCTCGTTCACGTTGAAATTCGCAACGGCAAACTCTGGATTCATTATGACGGTATTGAAGACGGCATTACCGATGAATTACTGGAGGGTGGCGTTCCTGAAAATTGCATTGTTTTGGCATTTCATTCGCCGGAAGTCCGCAAACATACCGGATTTGCGATCGCCTAAAATATACGCTTGCGAAAAATATCACACCCAAATCCCCGACTTCTTCAAGCAGTTGGGGATCTAAAGTGCGATCCAATGCTACCCAAGTTAAGATGAAAGTTGAAGGTGATTATAGAATTCTTGGGCATCAAGAGATTTTGATGTATTACCTGCTCGAATATAAAATTCCGAACCTTTTTTGCTCTTGAAAAAAACTGGTTTGGTTGACTTTTTTACATCAATGGCGCAAACATTTTTACCTTCAATGATTTCAAAGCGAGTTTTGATCAGCTGTGTAAAGGTATTACCCATCCAATTGCCGACTAAGTGTATGATTGTCTGCTCAAACTGATCCTGATTTCCTTGGGAAAGTAAGGAGAAATCTTTCTCTAAGCCAAAAATATTGCCATTATTTTCCACACCAATAATTAATGTTCCTCCTTCACTGTTTAGGAAGGCAGCAATAGTTTTCAAAATGTTTATCCTAAGATCCTCGTTCTTACGGTCTTGGTTGACATCCCATTGAAAAGTGCTTTTGTATTCTAACCTAGGGCTTGCTGAAAAAGTAAGAAAACAGCATTTAGAAAGATGAATGAACTCGCGAATCCCTTGATAATATAAG
>NZ_JAUBSB010000126.1:0-4597 GCF_036702135.1 Microcoleus sp. LAD1_D3
GTTTTTCTGATCGACAGCTTCTGATCTTGATGGGCTGCTACTATTTTTGGAAAGCAAATCTACTGAATATGCTTTCAGTGGTGTATTTTTTTAATCTATTCTTATTGTACCTCATAACACCCGGAAGTGCTGTAGTAAAATTATATTGTCTGGTAATTCAGATGAGCTTAAATTATGAGCGGGTGCGTTATCTACTTGAATGATGTGTAATTCATGAGGATATTGTATTGACAAAAGTTGTAAATATGCTTCAAAGCAAACTTTGTCTAAATGCGAAAACTCCCAAAAAAAACTTTTTCCCGTAGCGCTCGATACTGCCCCATACAGCCAAAAACACTCAAATTTCCATTGATGCTTCCCGACGGGCTTTACACCTGAAAGCGTCAGCTTGCGCCGACGAATTGTATGCAGCCCTATCCGCGTTTCATCACTACACCAATAAGTGACTTTTTTATATTTATTTACTTGAGGTAAAGCTTTGTGTAGTAAAGCTTTTATCTGTTGATGCAAGTTATTTTTAAATTCATTAATTGCCGTAGATTTATGAGAAATACTGCGAGGTCTGGGAATTTTTAATTTACTTTTCAATTCACCTCTAACCAAAGAATATACAGCCGGGTAACTACTGGCTATTCCTTTAATCAACCAGAGCCAAAGATGAACTTCTTTATAACTCTGAAATCCTTCAAGGTCTCTCAACTCTTGTTGCAATGAAGCTGCTATTTCAACTGAGAACTTTTTTGGGCGACCGAAAACAGAAGAGATTTTTTAACAAATTTTCCAGACCGCCCTTTCTATATTGGGAGAGCCAGCGATGAATCGTTGCCTCACTTTTACCTAAAACTGTGGATACTTCCCGAACAGTTTCTACTTGTTTTGACTGAAATAAATAAAGCATTTGAACTTTGTTATAAGCTAGGATTTTTTTTTGCTGTTTGAGGATTTATCGTAAATTTTTTACAGATTCGGTAATCTTTATATGAGGACGACAAGACATTGTAATTCTCGCCTTTACTTTTTACACAAGTCTATCACATCTTTAAAAAAATGGTATAAGGCAAATAGCTAAGGTAAAATCGCCTTAAAAAATCGGGTATGCAGAGTTAATTTTTTTTATCCCTCTTTGTGCGCTATTAGGAGCGATCAAAGGATGGAAGGCTGTTTAAACTTGTGCTGTTTTTAAATTTTTAGCAGTGACCGATATGTTATGAATTATACAAAATGAGCCGTTACTGGCAATTCTCGCGGAGGAGCGATCGCCCCCAATGAATTCAGGAAACAGATTCAGCGCCACACAGCACAAAATATCTGGATTCACAAGCTCCGAGTCTTCGTTGGCCCAGAGATCACAAAGTTGCCTTAATTAACACAAATAAGGGTTTTGCAAGAAAATCAAAAAAATATTTCCTTGAGAAACAAGAATAAAAACTTGCTCGCTTATTGTAGCCCCGGTAACAACACGTATGCCTGAAGTTATAGTCCACAGCCCAGTCTACGGGAAAATCTAAATCAATAGGGTGATGTGGCAGTGTCCGGGTGTTAAGAGGGGCGATCAAAGAGGAATGTTCTCCGAGCGATCGCTTCCCAATCGGGGAGTGTAAAACTTAGGAAGGCAAGGAGTTGGAGACAATGCTGAACTTTTTGAGTTCAGGAAAGTAGCGTTAGCACTAAACTCTGCCGTATTGTGGATTTCGACCAAAATTTGTAACAGTTCTTAACTATAAATAATTCTGCCAAAACTGCTAGCATAGTGACACTTTTGCTAGCAAAAACAGATAAAGTAAATAAAGTTGGCTAGCTCTAGACGCCCCGATCCCCATCCTGGGGATGTTGAATCAATTTGATTCATACCAAGTGGTTTTAGAGTTACAATCGGAACCAAAGCATCGCTATTTAACTGAGTTCTTTACTTACTTTTACTTTCAGCTATGAACGTGGATTTTATCAAAGCCCAAGTCAGGTTGCTACAGGGTGCAAGTTCATCGGAGCGAGAAACCCTTATTAAAAACATCGGCGTCTGTGCTGGCGTGATCCGACCAGGAGAGTACGTGACTCCGCAACGGAAGCACGCTATCACTCTCTGGCTGCAAACAAATGCGGTTCGCCTCCGGCTTCCCCAACTTCCTCTGGACTTATCGGGCCAAAAGCCTTAACAGGGAAGTAATCAAGAGGTAGCGACAGAATCAAAGAAATTAGTCAATCTTATCTAAAAGTGCGTTTTTATTGAGCTGTACAGGATCAATGAAACACGATTAAGATTGAAAAAATGTTTGTAGGGAAAGTTGGGCTCGAAAACACGCCTGTGGACAAGAAGCGGCCGACCGCCTTGGTAAAAGCAGGAAGTGAACGTCAAACCTGCTCTAAAAGTAGATTTGAGTAAGTTTCACAGAAGGGATTATTGTGCACAGCTATAACCTGGGTTATTTGCTTTTAGATTTGAGATTCACGATTTAGCTCGTATTGGATAAATTTGCTATTTGTGGATCGCCTGAAAAATTATCCTATTCAATAGGCATAACTAATACAGGGGCAGTCATTGAACTGCCCTTACTTTTGAACGCATGCGAAACTGCTGCAAGTTACAATAAACGCATCTACTTGCAGATAGAGTTTAGGTGAACTCTCATGTAAGCTGCGGCGCCTCTATATTATCTGTTATGTTCGTGATGGGAGGGAGAGAAGGGGAGAGGGGGAGGATTTGACGAGCTTTGGTAGGGAATTAATATCATCAAACAGAACGAGTTATGACTATTCACTTGCTTTCTAGGGCGTGTCATCAGTTGAGCCAAACCACGGTAGCAGCGAGGTAAATTGCACCCAGAAAGTTAACCTTGAGCTTGTCGTAGCGGGTGGCGAGCGCACGATATTGCTTGAGTTTGGCAAAAAAGTTTTCAATTAAATGACGGGCTTTGTCTTAGTCGCGCTTGGTGGTGCGGTTAAGCTTGGAGGGGATCACGGCGGCCTTGGTTGGCGCTTGGAGAACATTGATTACCGTGCATCAGCATCGTATCCTTTGTCTGCAAGTAAAGTGTCCGCCATCAGGTCAGGCAAGAGGACATCTGCACCGTCTTGCGTCACAGGCTTATCCATGCGTGAGGTGAAAGCTGACCGGATTTCCCTTCTTCATCGACCACTGCATGGATTTTGGTGCTCAACCCGACGAGTGCTACGTCCAATTGCTTCTGTGTCTGCACCCCCCTTTTACGCCCGCGCTGGGAAAAGTGGGCGCGGACAATGGTGGAATCAATCATCGCGTACTCGTTGTCTGCTTCTTCGGCTAACACCTCAAATACCCGTTGCCACACCCCAGTTTTGCTCGATCGACCCAAGCGCATGTGTACGACTCCAAAGTCCCCAAACCGTTCAGGTAAGTCCCGCAACGGCATGCCGACTCGATCGCGATACAACCCCGCCTCCACAAACAACCGATTATCTTTGGCAGTCCCACCTACATAACCGTCTAGTCCTGGTAACAGGTCTTTTATTATTTCCCACCGGTCATCCCGTAGGGCATAACGACGGCTGGTCATGGCGAGTAAATCCTTTTATTTGGGTCTGTTTTTACTTGATCTTTCTTTACGTTAACTGATGACACGCCCTAATATATTTTTCCACAAAAATACTGTGAGCAAAAAACAAAAATTTCCTTATTTAGTTGGTTCTCGATGGACTTCACACCAAAAAACTTGGGGGTGGAGACACTTTCAAGTGGTCAACCGAAAAAACGAAGGTAAATGGGTATTTGCAGAAATGGTGGCGGCTTGCGATCCAAATGTCCGTTTTTGGCTGAACGCCGCACAGCTCAAAGACCGCTCGCTCTGGCAAGCTGGATGGCAGTCTACGCAAGAATTAGAGGAATTAGAAACTGCGGACTAAAAGACAGGGCTGTGGGGTAGAGTGAGCGGAACTTCCGCCGCCTGCTCGCTATCGTTCCGATCCAAACCAATAAGGAGTGAGACTTTCCCGGTTGTGAAAAATCTTTTACATGACTACAAGTCCTGGAAACCTGGTGTTGCACATTTATGGTATGATCGAAAGATATATAGCGATCGCAAATCATTCGTAAATTAATTAAGGTTTCGATCGAGCAGCAGTTCCATTGAGTGTTGGTTCAAAACTACCAAATTTGTGTAAAAGAGAGAAAGTCAAAGCTTTGTTCATGTATGGTAAAATTGAAGAACCATTTAACCAAGGAAAAAGAACCGATCCGCTTCCCAAATTTCCTCACCCAAGTCTTGGCATGAAGCCAAATATCTTCGACCGGATTCTGTTCGGGAGCATTGGGAGCAAACAGGACACAAGTTAAAGGCCATTCATCCCGCTATGAGCCTTGATTAATTTCTTCTAGGTAAGCTTTCATCTCTTTATATTTGTGATAGCTAGCTCCATCCCAAATAATTAAATGTCTGGCTTCGGGATTTAAAGATTGTAAATCTTTTAAGAAAGCAACTGTATTCTCAGAATTTGCCGTTGCATATTCTCGCAGAACAAACTGTTTAGTTAAATAATTTACTGCGCCATAAGTAAGTCGGCAGGAAAATGCCTAAGTATGTAACAAAATATTAAGTAGGACGATCTGTTCTCAATTTAATGCGTT
>NZ_JAUBSB010000127.1:0-4476 GCF_036702135.1 Microcoleus sp. LAD1_D3
CGTTGCTGAATCAAGGTATGAATCAACTTTTCGCTTGATGTTACAAAACTCACCCTCAAGCGGGCTTCTAGCAATTGAGAAATCTTGAATTCATACCTGTATTCAGCAACGCCAACCTTGGGCGTTGCATAATTGCGGGATGATTTTGATTGTTTTGTGGGATGGGTGTCCCGCCCGTCTTGTGTATTTTCACAGCAAGCGGGACGCCTAACCCTACTCCCGACAAGAATCATCCTCAAATTATGCAACGCCGTATTTTTTTTAGATGAATGTCATCTACTTCATGGCGATATCAATGGCTACGCTTGGGGTCTATCTGACCTAAGAATTGAAGTCCCAATTACCAATTAAAAAAATAGACAAACTTATTTGGGCGCACGCTCATTATTAAACCAAACAATTCCATGCTCAAGGTTATGAATCTGGTGATGAAAAATCAACAGTTCAATTCATAAAATACTTACCAAATAAATACAAAGAGCGGAGACTTATCTTGATTTGGGATGGAGCTAGTTATCATAGATATGGAGAATTTAGAGATTATTTATCATCAGTTAATCATGACAAAAAACCTGTAAATTGGTCAATCACTTGTATTTTATTTGCTCCCAATGCTCCCGAAAAAAAATCCCGTTGAAGATATTTGGTTACAAGCTAATTTTTTTTTACGAAAGTATTGGTATTTATGTAAGTCTTTTAAGATCATCAAATTTTTGTTTGAGTTTTTCACCAAGGAACATAAATTTGATTTCCCCAAAATCCATCAGTACACCTATACGTAGAAAATCATTTAGGATTGCTATAGCAGCCTTTCCTTTTGTATGGGCGGTCGCTTAGCCCCCAGGGGTGTATTTTCTTCTTAAGCTGTTTCTGATATTTTTTGTCCGTGCAAGGGCAAAATATAACCAAGCGCTTTCACAAACTCTACTCCCAAACTGCGATGCCTAAAAAAAATCTTATCCCGCTATTGCTTCTGTTGGCAGTGCTGTTTACCCTTTACGGTGACACTTTAACTTTTCTCCCCAAACCTGTAAGAGATACTAGCGTGGCAAGCCGAAAGTTCTTCGTCGGGTTGTGGCCAGATTGGTTGAGGCCTAGAGATTTCAACGAGCAAAGGCAACAGGATATTGAGAAATTGCAAAAAAGTCCTAGCCCGAAGCGATAGTTTTGAGCTACCAGAGAGAAACCCGGTTTCTCTAATAATACCTAGCCATTTTCTTGTAGGTTGGGTTAAGCGAAGCGTAGGGTTCGCTTCGCTTAACCCAACAGTACGATTTTAGATTTTGGATTTTAGATTTGAGATTTTTTATCCCATCTCTCATCTGTAATCGATTAAACTTGAGGTTTGAGATTTTCCTCCAAGCGGTAAGGTGCGCAGTGCGCACCCTACATAATTAGGTTATGCGTCCAGACTGTTTTAGATTTGTACTCCCATCTAAAATCTAAAATCTAAAATCTAAAATTGATTAAGCCTGCTTTTTCAACCAGCTAAACATAGCTCGCAAATCTTTACCAACTTCTTCAATAGGATGTTCTGCTTCCTGACGGCGCATGGAGGTAAAACCTGGCTTGCCGGCTTGGTTTTCGAGAACGAATTCGCGGGCAAATTGGCCGGATTGAATTTCGCTGAGAATTTTACGCATTTCGGCGCGGGTTTGATCCGTGACGATGCGGGGGCCGCGAGTTAAATCGCCGTATTCTGCGGTATTGGAGATGCTGTCGCGCATTTTGGCGAGGCCTCCTTCTACTACTAAGTCAACGATAAGTTTAACTTCGTGCAAACATTCAAAATAAGCTAATTCCGGTTGGTATCCGGCGTCAACTAAAGTTTCAAATCCAGCTTTAATTAAGGCGCTCAAACCGCCACACAAAACTACTTGTTCGCCAAAAAGATCCGTTTCTGTTTCTTCGCGGAAAGTGGTTTCCAGGATGCCGGCTCTGGTGCCACCGATACCTTTAGCATAGGCCATTGCCCGATCGCGCGCTTGACCGGAAGCATCTTGATATACTGCAAACAAACTCGGAACACCTTCCCCTTGTTCGTAAGTCCGCCGCACCAAGTGTCCAGGACCTTTGGGGGCAACCATTACTACGTCTACATTGGCAGGGGGAACAACTTGGCCGAAGTGAATGTTAAAACCGTGAGCAAATGCTAAAACATTTCCTTCTGAAAGGTTCGGTTCGATTTGTTCTGTGTAAATAGTTTTTTGAACTTCATCGGGCAATAAAATCATGATGAAGTCAGCGGCGGCTGCTGCTTTGTCTACCGGGTGAACTGTTAAACCCGCGTCGGTTGCTTTGGCTGCGGATTTGCTACCGGGATACAAACCAACAACGACATTCATGCCGCTGTCTTTGAGGTTGAGGGCGTGGGCGTGTCCTTGGGAACCGTAGCCGATGATAGCAATCGTTTTGTTGGCTAAGAGGTCTAGGTTCGCGTCGGTGTCGTAATACATACGGGCCATAGTGCTTGTTTCCTGAGATGCAAATTGGGTGATTGACTGCAAAACTCTGATTTTATCAAAGTAGGGTGCTTTTTTTGCAGAAATTTTTTAGATTAAGATTTGGGCGGGGGAAAATAAAGGCCGATCGCCCTGAATTTCCCAGGGTTTCTCGCCGAGTCTGCGATCGTCAAATATAATTGTCAATAGCGTGCTGTGCTGTTGGAAAAACCTCACATCTTGCACCATTCTCAAGAACAGGCAAGATGCCTGTTCCACAAAGAGTAAATTTTTTTGTGGAACAGGCATCTTGCCTGTTCATAAAAAGCTTATTTAAAATGGTGCAACATCTCAGAAAAACAAAATTAACTAACTTTATTCAGATGAAAATAGAAGCAATACATCATGTGGCGATTATTTGCTCGGATTACGAAGCATCAAAAAAATTTTATGTAGAAGTATTGGGATGTTCCATTATCAAAGAAACTTTCCGAACCGAGAGGAATTCTTACAAACTAGATTTGCGAGTCGGAAACGGCGACACTATCGAGCTTTTCTCATTTCCCCATCCTCCTGAAAGAATTAACAATCCTGAAGCTTGTGGTTTGAGACATTTAGCTTTTGCAGTTGAGGACATAGAAGCATCAGTTGCTTACTTAAAATCCCAACAAGTAGAAGTAGAAAACATTCGCCTGGACGAGATTACAGAAAAACGGTTTACATTTTTCCGAGATCCCGATAACTTACCGTTAGAAATTTATGAGATTTAGAGCGACAGTAAAATCAGAAAAACCTTAGCATAAAAGATAAAAAATGGACTATATCATCAGAAACACAATCACGGTCGGAGTGCCTGCTTTAATGCTATTTATAGCCATAGTAGCTACAGGTAAAACAGGTGACGCCGCCGTTTGGTCGGGCTTGGTCAAAGTCGGCGGTTCCTTTGGTATGCTGATCGGTTTAGGTGTGTTGGTATTTGTAGGATTTGTTGCCAATTCATTTAGTTATTTTGTGATAGATAGCTTGCTGGTGAGATTTTATCAAAAGCGGCGAGAGTTGGAACCGCCAGAACAACTGGTAAGAGAAATTGATAAGTTGCGGATTACCAACGACCTTAAAATCAAGCTCAAATGGGCGGTGATGCACAGCATCCCTAACCAAAACCTTAGCTTAAAGCACATAATTTTAAAATGGTTTATTATCGCAGCAACTGTAAATGCCGTATTGTCAATAGCCGGGTATTTGGGAAAATTTAACATTTTTTTTGAATTGAGTTCTCATTTTAAACTACAATATCTGCTGGTTGGTTTCTCTACTTTTATATTCTTCGCTCTGGTGCGCTCAAAAAAAAGATGGTTGTGGGTGAGCGCATTTTGTATTATCCTTAACTTGGCGGAAATTGTTCCTTGGTATTTTCCAGCGCCCGCCTTTGCAGGAGCAACTCCCGCACACAACTTGCGGATTTTGCATTCAAATGTTTTAAGGAGTAATCGGCGATATTCTGAGGTGATATCGCTGGTTAAAGCAGAACAACCGGATATCGCGGTTTTTGTAGAAGTCAACTCATCTTGGGCAAAACAGTTATCGGTTTTAAGCGAGATTTTTCCTTACTCTTCTACCCAGCAAGAATCTGAGAGATTTGGCAGTGCAATATACAGCAAGCTGCCTTTAGAAAATTCTTCGGTTAAAGCCTTTTCAAGTCAAAGAAAGAGCTTGTCGGTGGATGTTAAATTTCAAGGTAAAGTCATTTCTCTGATGCTTGTTCATCCGACTGTGCCGATCAAACAGGAGAGTTTTATCAATCGCAATAAACAGCTAGCAGCCATCGGCGAGTATGCAGCCCAAGTAAAAAATCCGCTGATTGTGGTTGGGGATTTCAATACCACAATGTGGTCGCCATTCTACAAAAATATGGTAAAAACCGGAAACCTGCGAAATGCGCGATCGGGCTTTGGCATGGGAGCATCCCGCTTTTTAACTAAGCATACCTACCCATTTTAATCTCATTATTTAAATATGCACATCTGAGTCTTAA
>NZ_JAUBSB010000128.1:0-3819 GCF_036702135.1 Microcoleus sp. LAD1_D3
GCTGACGGATTGAGTTTTGAGGCTTTGCAAATTAACTCGATGGCGAATGGCACACTGCTGCAAGTTGCTGCGACAGGGCAGGTTTTGGCTCAGGTTTTTGGCGCTGATAATACTCTGAATCCTGTGGATTTTCTCACTCTTTCTCGTTAAGACCAAAGGGCGTTAAACTCGCTGGTTTTTTCATAAAAATATACCAACTCGGTTTGTTGAACCAACCGGGTTTTTTAATTTTTAAATATTTTAAAATCAACTAACATCAAGGTCGTTAATTATTATTGGATGCTCGACTGAGCGAGACCATAAATTTTGTTTTTAAGGAGTCATTTATTCCTGATAAAAGTCAGAGGAAGGAGTTGATTTTTACAAATTTTATAACCATTTTTTACCGAAATAGAGATGCTCTGAGATTGGGCTGAGTGACTACCATAAAATTGGTTTTTGATAAGGACTTAAGTTCTAATAAAAGTCGGAGCAATTAAGCCGCTTATACTACAAGAACCGACGATTGTCAACTGCTTTTAGGCAAAAAATATCGCATTTTAAGTGGTATTTTTGTGCATCAAGTTTGTTTTTTTTATCCTAAAATAATTTACCGCCAAGTCGGATTTGGCTAAAAAAAACCCTGATTTCCTAGGTAAATACAGGGAACTGCTACTTTGGGAAGATGTCGATAAAAAAAAAATCGAAGTAAATAGAACTTGTTAACTATGCGAAGTCAAGAAATTAGTAATTAGCAGTTTCCCATTAGCAATTAACAATAATATCACCCCTGAAGGTTGACAATTAACAAGTCAAGGAGCTATGTAACTCATGAAAAAATCATTGTGCAACTACTTTTTCCCAATTCAAAAATCAAGTTGCGATCGCCGCGACACAGACTGCATACAAGCTTCTTTGATGGGGACGCAATTAGTCGGTGATCGGGCGATCGATATTTCCTCTTTAACAAAAGCGAGTCGGGGCTTTAAGACCAAACATAAAAAATATTTAGTTTGCATTGATCCGAGGGTAGAGAATTATCAGCATCTTGCCAGCGGAGTCAAACCAGGGACAGAGATAATTGTCCTCGATAGAAGGCGGGACGGAGTAGAACAAATTACCGAGATTCTAGCTAAACGCAGCTTAATTGCCAGCCTTCAGATAGTTGCTCACGGCAATGAAGCTTCCCTGCAACTGGGGTCAACTGTACTGAAGGATGAAAACTTGCAAAAGTACGATCGGCATTTGCAACAGTGGCGCAATGCTTTCACGGAAAAAGCCGATATTTTATTATTAGCGTGTAAGGTTGGGGCTGGACAATCCGGGATTGCTTTCGTGCGGAAGCTGAGAGAATTAACAGGCGCAAATATAGCGGCTTCCAACAATCTAATTGGCAGTTCCAAATTAGGAGGAAACTGGCAATTAAATGTTACAGCAGGACGAGTAAAAACTGCAATAGCCTTTGAAACAAAAACCCAGGCAACTTACAGCGATGTCCTCATTAGTTTAGTGGACGAAAGTTTTCAAGACGCACGTCTAATCGGGCCTTGGATCTCTGGGGTTACTGGCACGTCAGACGCTCCAGCTTTAACAGCAGGAACCGGAACAGAGAGTTTTCCGGGTTTGAACATAGACCCGGTAGGGAGCGGGGCGTTGAGATTAACTACAAGAACTTTTGACCAATCTACTTTTGTCATCTATAACAGTCAGGTTCCAGTCAACAGCGGTCTTAACATTGTCTTCGATATATTTCCCTACGACGGCACTGCACGTGATAATTTAGCAGGGCGGACAGGGGACGGCATAAGTTTCTTTTTAATTGACGGTACTGTGACGCCAACAGTAGCTGGAGGCTATGGAGGTTCTCTCGGCTACGCCCAAAATACAGATACAAATCAGCCCGGTTTACGGGGAGGTTATTTAGGAATTGGATTAGATGAATTCGGAAATTTCTCAACTGAAACTCAAGGGCGCATAGGCGGAATTCCGGGGGGGCGTAGAGCAGATTCGGTAACGCTTCGAGGTAGCGAAGTTACGCAATATCAATTTTTAACTTCTACGTTTGTGCCACAGGGAATAGATAATATTCCTGATACCGTAAATCCTCTGCCTCCCAACGGGCCGATCAACGCCATTACTAGCAATCGCGAAGCAGCCAGAAGAAGAGTTCAAATTATTTTGCAACCCCCCACTTCTGCAACGCCAAACCGTCTCACTGTTAACTTTGATATCAACAATAATGGTTCGTTTACAGATGTGGGCGAGACTATTATCGACATTGCCAATTTAGAGGAGCTAAACGGGCCAATACCGGAAACATTCAAATTTGGTTTTGCTGGTTCAACGGGAGACGCAACAAATATTCACGACGTTCGCACTTTGTCGATCCAAACTATAGACGTGCCGCTTACTACAGCAGATGTTGCCTCTACGAAAACAGGCCCGGCTGCAGCGGCACCGGGTAGCAGCATTACTTACACAATTACGACAGTAAATAACGGCCCGAACGACGCCGAAAACGTGGTGATTGAAGATAGATTGCCCGTCGGGGCAGTATTAAGTAGTGCTCCGGGCGGTGGCACTTTCAGCCCGACAACGAGACTCGTCACCTGGCCAACTATTCCGAATTTACCTGCTGGGGCTACCACCACGCGCACCGTAACTATTACGACCCCAACTACACTTGGCCCTATTACCAACAGTGTATTCAGCAGCAGCAGTACGATCGATCCCGTACCCGGTAACAACAGCGGCAGCAGCCCGGAGGCGAGAGTCACCACCACTATTACGAACGACGATATTGCCGATGTAGTGACAGTCAAAACCGGGCCCGCTACTGCAGCAGCCGGATCGACTGTCACCTACACAATTACCGCAACCAACAATGGGCCGAGTCCGGCAGCCAATGTGGCGATCACCGACACCATCGTTCCAGGTTTAACAGGAGTCACAGTCTCTGAGGGCGGAACTTATAACCAAACTACAGGTATTGTAACTTGGACGGCGATCGCATCCCTAGCCAGCGCAGCCAGTACCAACAGAACCGTCAGTTTTCCAGTTCCCGCCACCGGCGGCCCCATCGCCAACACTGCTAGCAGCACCTCAACGAGCCCAGACCCCAATCTCGACAACAACAATGGCAGCAGCCCCGAAGCGCAAGTCACCACCAGCATCACCGAGAGTGCCGATGTAGTGACGGTCAAAACCGGGCCCGCTACTGCGGCCGCGGGTTCGACCGTCACCTACACAATTACGGCAACCAACAGTGGGCCGAGTCCGGCAACCAATGTGGCGATCACCGATAGCATTGTTCCGGGTTTAACAGGAGTCAGCGTCTCGGAGGGCGGAACTTACAACGCAACTACAGGTATTGTGACTTGGACGGCGATCGCATCCCTAGCCAGCGCAGCCAGCACCAACAGAACCGTCAGTTTCGCAGTTCCCGCCACCGGCGGCCCCATCGCCAACACTGCTAGCAGCACCTCAACGAGTCCAGACCCCAATCCCGACAACAACAACGGCAGCAGCCCGTCAGCAAGAGTCACCACCACTATCACCGATAGCGCCGATGTAGTGACGCTCAAAACCGGGCCCGCTACTGCGATCGCGGGTTCGACTGTCACCTACACAATTACGGCTGCTAACAGTGGGCCGAGTCCGGCAGCCAATGTGGCGATCGCCGACACCATTGTTCCGGGTTTAACAGGAGTCACCGTCTCGGAGGGCGGAACTTACAACGAAACTACAGGTATTGTGACTTGGCCGGCGATCGCATCCCTAGCCAGCGCAGCCAGCACCAACAGAACCGTCAGTTTCGCAGTTCCCGCCACCGGCGGCCCC
>NZ_JAUBSB010000129.1:0-3803 GCF_036702135.1 Microcoleus sp. LAD1_D3
GCCCTTCAAGTGGACTTATAAGGGTAAAGTATTAGCGGTTTAGTGGGTATTCTATTTTCGCCGAGCTGTACTAGTATCATCCATATTCTCCCGTTGCCGATGGATGATAAAAGCCTTTAATAATAACCTCTTCATCGCTGGGGCCAAAATTCTGTCAAGAGCATCAATCGCATATTGGCAATCCCGCAGTTGATGGGCACTCACACACTTGCCATTGTGGTGCTGGGTGATTTTTTTGAGCGCGGGAGAAATCTGACACCCAGATATCGGGACGATGTTCTGCGAGAACTTCGTTAATTACCCCTGTCCCTTGACTCGGGATCCTGAGGTGTAAACAAACATCCTGGTTCTGAAACACCCACTCCCACTCCCACTGTCCGTTAACTCTCGCACTGGTTTCATCTGAACAAATTAATTTTGCCCGCCGCAACCGTTGTAGTATTTGACTTACTGGGTCGTCTAAACTGGTGCGTGACTTTTGCCAACAGGTTTGCGATTGCTCCTTCGGAAATCTTGAGTCCAAAAACGGATGCAAATATGGACGATAGCCGTTCGTAGCTGATGGCATGAGTGTAACCCAGATATGTGACCAAGCTTTGAATTGAACTGCCAAACGGTGAACCTGCTTCCATTCCCCATGGTACAGGGGCCAGATACTCGGTTTGACAGCAGGCACACTGACCACCATAACGTTCTATTCGGGTGATGATGGGGCGAATAGGGGGTAGTTCGATTTTTTCGTAGACGGATTGCAATTTTTGGGTGGCGGCGGTGACTTTCTCTCCACACTGGGGGCAATTTTTGACTTGGGCGATGATTGTTTGGTCGGGATGAGGATGTAGTTCTCGAACCCCTCCGACTCTTCCTAGGCTTCTTTGTCTTTTTATTCCTTGAATTTTCGACGGCTTAATGTTCGGCTTGAAACCTTTGGATGGTGGAGTGCTGGAATTTTTGCTAGTTTTGGTGGGAGATGAGCCTGGTGCCAGGTTCCTATGTGGCTAATGCTGCGCTAAGTTTTGGGATTTCTTGCCATAGCTCTACTATCAAGGCTTCTTTTGCCTCGTTCGATAGTTGCTTTAAGTCGGGGAGTTTTTCCATTCCTTTATCTAGTGTCTATCTCCTCTTCTTGTCAAGGGGGTTGAGCAATTACAAGTTTTATAATACTGGGAAATGGGTAATTTGGTCATCAAATTATCTAATCAGTTTTAACCAAAAGGGGTTTGTTTTTATGCCGATCGAGTTTGCGAAGTATCAGGGACTGGGAAATGATTTTATTCTGATTGACAACCGCCACTCGTCAGAACCCGCGATCTCACCAGAACAAGCTGTGGATTTGTGCGATCGACATTTCGGGATTGGCGCAGACGGTGTGATATTTGCTCTTCCCGGTCAAAACGGCACTGACTATACGATGCGGATTTTTAACTCCGACGGTTCGGAACCGGAAATGTGCGGCAACGGGATTCGCTGTTTGGCTAAGTTTATCGCTGATTTGGAAGCGTCAGAGGCGAAAACTCAGTACCGCATCCACACTCTGGCTGGTGTGATTACCCCGGAATTGCGATCGGACGGTCAGGTTAAGGTGGATATGGGAGTTCCCCGGCTGCTGGCGGCGGAAATTCCGACAACTTTGGCCGCACCGGATGCGAAAGTTATAGATGTGCCGATCGAAGTTGCTGATAAATCTTGGTCTGTTACCTGCGTCAGCATGGGCAATCCTCACTGCATTACATTTGTAGAGGATGTTGCGGCTGTTGCTTTAGAAACTGTCGGGCCTCAATTCGAGCACAACCAAGCATTCCCGCAGCGTACCAATACGGAGTTTATTCAAGTGATACGTTCGGACTACGTAAAAATGCGGGTGTGGGAAAGAGGCGCGGGTGTTACTCTAGCTTGTGGGACTGGTGCTTGTGCTGCTGTGGTAGCTGGGGTGTTGGTAGGGAAGTGCGATCGGGCAACTGCGGTTGAACTCCCCGGCGGCGTTTTGGAAATCGAATGGGCAGAAGTTTCTGGGCGGATTTACATGACCGGGCCGGCACAGCGAGTATTTACTGGTTGTATTAGTCATTAGTCATCAGTCATCAGTTATTAGTCATCAGTCACTGGTCAGAAGGAATTTTTTGTTGAATTAACAAACAATAAAAATTATTGACTTCAAAATTTTTATTGAATTCTGACCAATGCCTTCCGCCTTCACAACTTATTGGCTGCGGACTGAAGACTGAAGACTAATAACTAAGCCTGAAATCTAAAATCTAAAATCTAAAACCTAAAATCTAAAATTAAGTAGGTGGGCTTGCATGGCTGGAGGTATTTATCTGATTCAGGACGACGACAGGCTGGTAGAAATGATGGAACAGCCCTACGACTCGGAAGACCAGTTACAAGACTTGCTAGTAACTTATCCCAATTTGATCGCGGGAGACCAAATCGATCGGGCTACGGCGCGGAGATGGCTGTTAATTTCGCGGGAAGCTGCACCTAGCGATGAGGAAACAGCGGTGCAGTGGTCGCTGGATCATTTGTTTCTCGACCAAAATGCAGTTCCTACTTTGGTGGATGTCCGGCGAACTCCTAATGCCGAACTGCGGCAAAAAGTTTTGGGTCAGTCGATCGACTATGCTGCTAATGCGTTGGTTTACTGGCCTGTCGATTCAATTATTGCTCTGTTTGAAGCTAATTGTCGCGATCGGGGTCGCGATCCCGAACAGATTTTTGAAGAGTTTCTCGGCGCAAATGCTAATGAAGACAGATTTTGGCAGAAGGTTAAAACTAATTTGCAAGCCGGTAAAGTTCGCTTAGTGTTTGTAGCTGACGAGATTTCTGCTGAAATGCGCCGAGTTGTGGAATTTCTCAACGAACAAATGGACCCGGTTGAAGTTTTGGCCCTGGAAATTAAGCAGTATGTAAGCGAAGACGGTTTGAAAACGCTGGTTCCCAGAGTGATCGGTCAGACAGCGGAAGCACAGCAGAAAAAATCCAGCGCAACGCGCGAAAGAAGGCGCTGGGATGAATCTTCATTTTTTGCGGAAATCCAAGCTAGACGGGGCGCGGACGAGGCGCAAATAGCAAAAGAAATTTACCTGTGGGCAAAAAGTCAAGAACCCGAAGTTCAAATCCACTGGGGAACGGGGGATGCCTACGGCGGTTTCGCGGCTCAATTGCCTCAAAGGGGAAGAAAACCCTATCAGTTATTCACTGTAGATATTGCTGGCAGAATGGAGATTTCTGCTGATAATTACGGTTCCAGGCCGCCGTTTAATGCGGATCACAATTGGCTGCAATTGAGAAGTAAACTGACTTCGATCGGTCTGTCGCTGCCTACAGAACCTGGGGAGAGAAGGTCGCCGAGTCTGGCTTTGTTTACTTTGCAAGATGAATCTGCCCTCAAGCAAGTTATGCAAACTTTTGACTGGGTGATTGAGCAAATTAAAACGTTATAGTTACACTCACAGAGGAGAGAAACGGAGGAAACGGCAGTGCCGTTTCCCTACCCGGATTAATTGTAGGGAAACGGTACTGCCCATTAGTGTCAACTTAACGTAAAACCGATAGTCCGGCAAGGGTTGAAACCCCTGCCTCAAAGCTAAAGTCCTCTCAAAGAGGACTAAGGAGTTTTTCAGTCCTCTTTGAGAGGACTTTAGCTATAAGCCCCGTGGAATTCATTCCCTGGCGAAGAGTGCCGGGTGGGCGGGATGACTGGCGCACAAAAAGCTGAAGTTGACACTTACAGCAGATTCCATGTATATGTGGTACACTAGATTCAGTAGCCTCACCAGAAAAAATGAAAGCTTATTCAATAG
>NZ_JAUBSB010000130.1:0-3750 GCF_036702135.1 Microcoleus sp. LAD1_D3
GTTCTGAGTGCAATTTATCTCACTTAGCCCCAGTCTCCCATAAAATAGGTACTTTATTTCCGCCATGCTGTACTAGACTCTTGAGATATCGAATAAATTTACAGGAAAGATTAACCAAAATTTTGGATTTAGCACCACAGCATCCGGATGGTATACGGTTACGAAAACGTTACGGTGGGCTGATTGACAATTTATTTCTATTTCTGGAAGATGCGACAATTCCACCCACGAATAATAGTAGTGAACAGGCGATTCGGATGAGCGTGATATTTCGCCGTGTGACCAATGGCTTCCGTTCGGAATGGGGGCGAGATTTGTTTGCTGCCGTTCGTTGAGTTGTTAATACTGGCAAGCGTCAGGGTTTAACTGCTTATCAATCTATTCAACAAGCTCTCTCTACTGATGGCTCCCTTTTTTCCCTAGTTGAGCAATTACGACGAACTTTATGCAATTTATAGTCCTTTCTAGTAAAATATAAACAAATATAATTTTTATAACTCCACAGGGATATCTAATTAATGGTAATGTCAATGGCTCAATGAATATCCGTCGAAAAGTAGCCGCCAAGGGGTTTCTCTCTCATTGGGGAGAGGCGCTTGTAATTGCGGCAGTAAGGGTTAAACGGCATAAACAGAAGAATATGGTTTAAGGTAATATTTGACTATATTTTTCTGAACTATGTCTGAATTTGAAACCGGATTGCCCAGCGTTCGCTTAATACAAAGCTACATCAAAGACAAACAACAGGTGCAGCTCAAACTCGTTACCGGCGACTTGCTAGAGGGCCGAATTTTTTGGCAGGATCATAGCTGCATTTGCCTCCTCGATCCCTCAGAAACACAAATTCTGATCTCGCGGCCAGCAATTGCTTATCTCAAACCCAACGGCTGAGGAGACGGGGAGAGTGGGAGAGGGGGACAGTGGGAGAATGGAGACGGAGAGATTGGGAGAGGGAGACAGTGGAACAAATCTTCCTTCTTCCCTCTTCCCTGTGCCCTCTTCCTTCTTCCTTCTTCCCTCTTCCTTCTTCCTTCTTCCTTCCCTAATCGCTAAACAACTTTTCGCTGACTTGGGCGGTGACAAAAGGCAGCTTTAAAGCAGGTTGCCGAACCGGCGGTGAGGCCGTCCGCTGCATCAAGCCGAGTTCGTAGAAGCCGCCGCACAGCAGTAAACGATCGCCTTCTTGCAAATTGGTAGTTCCGTCCGGCCAGCGAGTAAATTTCCCTTCCCGGCGGATCGCCCGCACCTGCACCCCGTACTGGCTAAGCAAATCTACCTCTGACAGTTTTTTGCCCGCCCAAGGGCTGTTTGCTGGCAGCCTTAGCCACTGGCAAGAACTGTCGCCCTGCGGCACTGCAACTTCCCCCTTCGCCAGCAACTCAAAACTGATGAGTTCTTCAGGTTCTCCCACTACAAAAAGTCGATCGCCCGACTGCAAAGCTGTCTTGCCGTTAGGATAATCAATTTCCTCGCCATTCTCGCGGACGATCGCCATCACACTCACCCCTGTCAACTGTCGCAAGTTAGTTTCTTCCAGAGTCATGCTGGCAATGGGAGAACCCGACGGCAAGTTGTACCACTCGCTGTTCATATCTCGAACCGCCACTTTCAAATCCCGCGAAACCGCCAAAGGTTCGCGCGGTGGCCGCAATTCCAGATAGCGGCTGCTGCGAATTTGCTGCACATCCCGCGCGATCGCCATTGCCGAGAGCCCCATGCCAGCCAGCAAGTGGGAAGACAGTTCTAAACTGGCTTCAAACTCCGGCTGCACGACTTCCCAGGCCCCCAGTTGGTAAAGCAGTTCGATGTCTTTATCTTGGTTCGCGCACACCACAATATCCAAATCCGGGACTAATTCTAAAGCCCGCTTCAGACACAAGCGAGTGCTCATGGGATCGGGAAGGGCGATCGCCATGGCTTTTGCCCGTTCCACCCGCGCGGCTTCCAATACGTGCAAGCTGGCAGCATTCCCGTAAATGTAAGGAATTCCTTGGACTCTGCACTCTTGAATTCTACTTTCTGACTCGTCGATCACCACAATTGAACAGTTGCGGCTTTGCAGCATTTTTACTAAAATTCTGCCGACTCGCCCGTAGCCGCAAACCACAACATGATTTTGTTCCGGCAAAGTTTCAGCTATTGCCACAGGTTGAGATGTTTCGTCAAAATAGCGCTGCAAAGGCCCAAAATTTTCCGCCCATTTCAATAACTGCGGCACGCTTCTCAATACAAACGGAGTCAGGACGAGGGTGACTGCCGTCGTGCCTAAAATTAACAGGTAAACGTCCCGCGAAACCAGCCCCATAACTTGGCCGGAACTAGCGAGTACAAAGGAGAATTCTCCTATTTGAGCTAAGCCCAAACCTGTGATTAATGCTGTTTTTAGCGGATAGCCAAATAGCCGGACGATCGGCGTTATAATCAAAAATTTGCCGACAAATACTAGAAATACCAGTCCCAGAATTAATTCTAGATGGTTCCAGAGAAACAGCGGGTCAATTAACATTCCGATGGTGACAAAAAATAAGGATGCAAAAATATCTCGCAAAGGCTCGACATAAGTGAGAGTTTGGTCGGCATATTCAACCTCTGAAATCATCAAACCCGCCACAAATGCGCCCATCTCGATCGAAAAACCCAAATATTCTGTCAGCAGCGCAATCCCTAAAGCCAAAACCACAACTCCCAGCAAAAACAGTTCCCGGCTTTCTGTTTGCGCGAGGTAGCGCAGCAACTGCGGTACGATCCAAATGCCCGCAACTACAGCACCGACAGCAAATAACCCGATCCGCAGCAGGGCCCACGCTACCGTCATGCCGATCGCTTCTGCTGGCTGGTTGAGTGCCGGCAAAACTGCTAGCATTAGCCCCAAAGCCAAATCTTGAACTACTAATATTCCCAGCATGACTTGACCGTGGGAAGTACCGGCTTCATTGCGCTCCATTAAGCATTTCAGTACGACTGCTGTCGAGGAAAGCGACAGAATCGCTCCTAAAAACACGCCTTGAGCGGGCGATTCTACCCAGCCTACAGCCAAGGAAATTGCAGTAGTAAAGGCGATCGTCAGCACAATTTGCAAGCCCCCTCCGCCCAAACTAATGGCTTTAACTTTCTGGAGTTCAGCGAAGGAAAATTCCACTCCCAAGGCAAACAACAGAAAGGCAACCCCGAATTCAGCCAGGGTGTCTACCTGAATTAATTCTTTAATCAGCCCCAAACCGGCCGGCCCAACTACGATCCCTCCCAGGAGATAGCCGAGAATTACCGGCTGTCGCAAAAGCGATGCAAAGAGTCCTCCTGCTGCGGCAGCAGCGAGAACTAGAACTAAGTCAACGATCAGTCGGAAGTCTTCTTGCACAACTTTATGAAAAAAGTATAAAGTTATATTATAGTCTCTAATGTGTTGACTAGGTTTAGTGGGTTGACTGTAGTTGAGGAACAAGCACAACGGCCACCCTCGACTAAGGTATTTTTTCATTGCACAGAGTTCAAATCCTCACAAAAAGCTTAACCTCTGGCAAGTTGATCGAGGGATTGCGGCGGTATTAGTGGTAATGTTTCACCTCAACGAGATGAGCGCCGAGAGATTAAATCAAGTTACTTTTTTTAAATTTATTTCAGGCTGGGTGGAGCGGTGTTGATTACTTTTTTGTATTGAGCGGTTTTATCATGGTAAGCTGTTGTACCTTTAAATAGGGTATAATAAAAATTAAGTTTAGTCAATTTTTACAAAAATGCCAGCCAAAAACC
>NZ_JAUBSB010000131.1:0-3581 GCF_036702135.1 Microcoleus sp. LAD1_D3
TTAACGGTATTGTTAACGTTTGTAAAGAGGTTTGACGACAGTTAAACTGATGACTGTGATTAGGAAAGCTGATGAAAGGAGAGAGGGACGATCACCAGAAGTTTTGTTAAGAAAGTTGAGGGTTTTGCTTTCTGTGGGTCGGCTTGTGATATATTTCTCAAACCTGAAAGCGGGAAAGTCCGGTGCAATTCCGGCGCTGTGCCGCAACTGTAAAAGTCAGAATGCCGATTTCGGGGGCGCTTTGTGGGCGTTTACTTTTGGATTCCCTGCGTAGCACGGGGAGGAGATTATTTGTTAGCTTTGACTGATTTGCCAACTTGTCCGGGTTTATTTTATGGTTCCCAAGCCCGAGACGGAGTTTTATCGAGAATGCGGATTCCGGGGGGAATTTTAAACGCGCAGCAGTGTCAGACGATCGCGGATTTGGCTGATCAATACAGTACCGGCTGTTTGCAAGTGACAAATCGGGCAAATTTGCAAATCCGAGAAGTGAACTCGGAAATTGTCCCGGAAGTCTGGAACCGCTTGCAGGAATTGGGGATAGCGTCTCGTCGCGTTGAAGTTGACCCGATTCGCAATATTATGGCAAGCCCGACAGCCGGGATCGATCGCCAGCAGTTACTCGATACTCGCCCGCTAGTCAAAGCTTGGGATGATTACCTGCAAACACATTCCGAGTTTTCGGAACTTTCGCCTAAGTTCAGTATTGGCTTCGACGGCGGGGAATCGGTTTCGATCCAGGCTTTACGCAACGATATTTTATTAGCTGCTGAAGGGCGTTCAACCCAATCAGAAATCGTTTTTCGGCTGCATTTAAACGGCGATACAGGGATTTTAATCCAAGAATCGCAATGTATTTTAGTATTAGCCGCCCTCGCTAGCACCTATCTTGAATACACCAAAAATCGACCTCGAATTGATGGCAAAAAACCGCGTTTGCGTCACCTGCTGGCAGATTGGGGCGCTGAACGTTATCTAGAAAGGGTACAGCAGAATTTACCATTTTTATGGCAATTCACATCTTGCACATTTCCCAAAAACAGGCAAGATGCCTGTTCCACAGAGAGTGAATTTCCTTGTGGGGTGGGCATCTTGCCCGCCGGCTTGATCGACTCATCTGCAAGGGCGATCGAACAATCCCGACATCTCGGCCTTCATCCTCAACGACAGTCGGATTTATCCTACATGGGAATTGCGCTGCCTCTCGGTAGGCTAGAATCAAAGCAACTGCGGAATTTGGCAAATTTAGCCCAAAATCTAGCCAGCGGTACCCTGAGACTTACGCCGTGGCAAAATCTATTGATTTCTGATATCCCCAACTCCCAGCTTTTTGAGATAAAACAGCAAATCGCCGATTTGGGATTGCACTCGTCGGCGACTCGCCTAGATTCCTGCTTGGTGGCTTGTGCCGGCAGCAGCGGCTGTGCGTCGGCGGCGACAGATACTCAAAGTCACGCCCTATCAATGGTGAGGGATTTAGCGCAAAAATTGACGATCGACCAGCCGATTAACATTCATTTCAGCGGCTGCCAAAAGTCCTGCGCCCAGCATCGGCCCATTGATATCACACTGGTGGGAATTCAGATTGAGCGAGGACACGAGACGATCGAAGGTTACGACATTTATGCGGGTAGAAAAGATTTGCCCTTCGGGCGACCAATTTTTCCGGCGGTGAGTGCGGCCGAGATGCCCGGTGCGATCGAGCTTTTGTTGCAGGTGTATCAGCGGTTTCGAGAACCTTTGGAGTCATTTGGTGAGTTTGTTGATCGCCAGGCGATCGACCAATTGCAGGAGTTGTTGAACACCGAAAATCGGAATTGAAAGTCAAAAAATATCCCATGAAAACAGACAAATTTTAAGCATTTCTCTTCCTCTCTCTCTTGATATTTCTTCCTTCGCGTCCTACCCTTCGGGAACGGCTTCGCCGAACGCGCCTTCGCGGTTCATTCAAAAAATCTATTTCACAAATCCCACAAAATTCCCATAGCAGTTTTAAAGAATGATTGACTATATTCGAGACGGAACAGAAATCTACACCAAATCCTTCGCCACAATTCGAGCCGAAGCAGATTTGTCAAGCTTGCCACCCGATTTAGAATCGGTAGCCGTGCGACTAATTCACAGTTGCGGCATGACCGATATTGTTACAGATTTAGCAGCTTCCCCCGGTGCAGCCACCTGCGGACGCCAAGCCCTCTCCGCAGGCGCGCCGATTCTGTGCGATGCCCGGATGGTAGCCGAAGGCATCACTCGTAAACGCCTTCCCGCTGACAATCCGGTGATTTGCACCCTCTGGCATTCCGAAATCCCGGAGTTAGCGCGACAAATGGGAAATACTCGCTCGGCAGCGGCCCTGGATTTATGGCTGGACAACTTGCAGGGTGCGGTTGTGGCAATTGGCAATGCCCCGACTGCTTTGTTCCGACTGCTGGAAATGCTGGATGCCGGAGCACCCAAACCGGCTTTAATTCTGGGTTTCCCGGTAGGATTTGTGGGGGCTGCCGAATCCAAAGCCGAACTGGCAGCCAACAGTCGGGGAGTGCCATTTATTACGTTGCACGGGCGGCGCGGTGGCAGTGCAATGGCAACGGCGGCCGTGAATGCGTTAGCGAAAAAGGATGAATTATGACTAAGGCTACTGGTAAATTGTACGGTTTGGGTATTGGCCCTGGCGATCCAGAGTTGATTACTTTGAAAGCTTATCGGATTTTGCAATCGGTGCCGGTGATTGCCTATCCGGCGATGGAAAATGGTAAGGTGCTGGCGCGGGCGATCGTCGCAGATTATCTGCGCCCGGAGCAAATTGAGATTCCGATGCCGTTGCCTTTTAGTCCGACGCGATCGTCTCAACCTTATTATGATATTGCTGCCGAGAAAATTGCCGCACATCTGAGCGAGGGACAGGATGTGGCGGTGCTATGTGAGGGCGAACCTTTTCTCTACGGCTCGTTTATGTATCTATTCAACCGTTTGTCGGCGACATTTACCACTGAAGTTGTGCCGGGAATTTCTTCGACAATGGCGAGTGCGGCTGCGTTGGGAGTGCCGCTGACTTATCGTAACGATGTGTTAAGTATTATGCCTGCGACGCTGGATGCTGAGGTTTTGCGCGATCGACTGGCGGTTGTTGATGCTGCTGTGATTATTAAGCTGGGCCGGCATTTTGCGAAAGTCCGGGACGTGCTGATTGAGTTGGGACAGTTCGATCGAGCACTGTATATAGAACGCGCAACTATGCCGAATCAGCGAATTCGGGCGATCGCAGATGTCGATCCCGCTGAAGTTCCCTATTGGGCTCTCATTATGATACCCAGCCAGCAAAAGTCTGTATCTTAATATTTCCATGCCTGAAGGCGACGCGCTTCCAGGCTTTACCTACTTTTTTGTGCATTCTTACCTCTTTATCCAGTTTTCTTCATACTGATAAGTTAAGCTTATGACTGTCATTAGTTTATCTGTTGTTAAAAAACTTTACAAACCTTAGAATATGCTTTATGTTTATTTACATGGCGGAACACAAAGCCGTCACGAACATTGAAAACCAAATAAAGCAATCATAAACAAATGACAACAACCTTACA
>NZ_JAUBSB010000132.1:0-3261 GCF_036702135.1 Microcoleus sp. LAD1_D3
GAAACTACTCTACAAAACGCATTAAATTGAGAACAGATCGTCCTACTTAATATTTTGTTACATACTTAGGCATTTTCTTGCCGACTTACTTAAAACTTTGTTGAAAAGCTCAATGTTAACTTTTGGGAGAATCCAAAAGTATGTTTCTCCCGTTGACGGGTGTACAAAACCATATAACCATAGCCATTGATAGCGCCAATTTACGTTGGCTATGGGCTGCTCCCCATACCCTACCCAGACTCGCCGAATTATTGGCTTTAATCCCAGACGATGCTCATCCATTCCCCACACTTCTACTGCTGCTAATGGATGCTGCTGTTGAATTCGTTTAGCTTGCGCTCGCAGTTTTTTTTCCAAGCTTCTTGGACTTCAAGGTCAGCAAGGTCGTGTTCCGGTCTGGGTATTCGTAAGCGAAACTCCAACGAACGTAGATAGTCCCAACCCCTTTGTACGCTGACTGTACGCTAAGCGTAAATTACTCATCCACTCAGCAACTTTACGACTGTTCCATAATCCTCCATCAGCAGTTGGAGTTCGTAAAGTTTGCAAAAGTTGTGCTTGTTCCACAACAGAGAGTAAAGGTTGAGGACCCGGATGTTGATGATGTTTGTCTTTCAACCCATTAGCACCTAATTGATTGTAACGACGGACTAAGGAATGAAAATTTAATAACTTCACTCTCTACTCAATTGTCGGAACAGCACGGTAATTCCATTGTGGCAAATATTCATCAAAAATAATTTTCATTGTCTCCTTAAATCCCTCAGCTACTTTTCGACCAGTTTTATAAACTTTATCTAGTACATTTACTACCACAGAAAGTCCAGTTTTTGTGTGGTTTTTTTCCATGAGTTCTTTGACTAACTCAATGCTGGTAAAAATCAGGCGTTGCTGATTTAGGGTATGAAAGGCTAAATATGCAAGTCATAGAAACCAGTATTCACAAAAATTCGGGATTTTCAAGTGATTTTTTTCATACCCTGATTAAGCAACGCCAAAAATCACTCCTTGACAAGCTCTCGTTACATGAGGAAATAAGCGAGGCCCAATTGGATTGTACTTGGATGTATAGGGAGGATAATGTGCTATTCTAATTTCTATATTTAGCTCATTAACTAATTCTTGTAAGTCCGATTTAAAGATATAATGATTGGAATTCTTACTACCACCTCCATCACATTTAATCAAAATTGAATGGGCTTGAGGGTAGAGAGAGATTCCGTAATTTATCCACCATGATTTAATTGCTTCACAAGCAAATTCACTCGTATCTTTACTAATACCTAGGGTTAGATACCCTCGGTTATTTTGCACATCATAAATTCCATGAGGCACTATTTTTCCATCACCCAAACTGAAAAAGTCATGGTCAAGTGTGGTAACGGTTTCGGTAGTATACAGAGTTCCTGAGCGATATAAATTTCCAATAAATTCCTTTTTTTGGTATCCATACTAATGATAGGATTTCCCTGTAACTCATACTCTTCAGTGATTCTGGCAAGATTTTTAAATTGTTCGTTACGATTATTTGTTATTCCTGTTGTTTGTTTTTTTTGAGGTTGAAGTTATTACATATCCGTGCTTTTTTAATAATTTTTGAACAACCGTTACGCTGACTGTTATGCCATGAAATTTCAGACCTTCAACTATTTCTTGTTGAGTGAGATTAGTCCATTTAATTTTCTCATCCATTGGGCTGCCTGCTGTATAAATTTTTAAGACTTCTAAAAAAGTTTCATTCAAACCAGGTATGAGAGACTCGCTAGTTTTTCTTCCTCCTCCTTTTCGACGAATTCTGTGTTGATTAAAAGTAATGTCTGATTCACTTTTTAATTCCTTAATGCCTTTGGCTATTGTATTTCTGTCTGCTGCCAAAATTCGGGATATGTAACTAATTCCACCATCCCCAAGTTTTAGGGCTTCTATTGCTGCATATCTTCATCGCTCTTTTTCGGACAAAGATTGATAAAGTTTCCGCATCTGAGCAGTAATTTCAGAGGAGTAATACATAAATTTACCAACAAGAAAATGACTGAAACCAACCCACCAATTATTAGCAAAAGAAACAATGTGAACATCGACTAAGGATAACTTTTGACCATAAAAATGAAATGTCAAGTACATTGATATTCACTCATTTGTTTATTATACCTTGCTTGTGTTATTAAATTTTCATTCCTAAGCGGTATATCGAGTTACGGCAGTAACCTGTGACATCCGCGACATCTTTGGTAACTCGTCCAGTTGCTAAAAGCCAAATTATTTGGTAGCGCGTCCGTTCAATTGGGTCTGACGCTTGACGATAAAGTTTAGACAACGGGCGAGGAGGTTTGATGAGGCTCTAACTTGAGGCGTTTAGGCATGACTTGTCCTCGTTGCACTATTGACGCTCTTTCAGTATATCATTCCGGTGCAACCGGAATTGATATTATTACAAAAAATCGCATCGGCCGCTTTGCTGTTTTTTGTGCCGCGTCCTCAGTCAGCTCTTGAAAGTCCTAAGAAATACCCGGCCCCGAAATTTAGCATCGGTAACAAAGTCGCTGACCATTGGACTGACGAATTTAACCAGGACTTTATTGAGTACGGCGAAGTGCTTGGTATTTGCTGGTATCCTCGCGAACAAACTTGGGCTTACCTAATCAATTGGACAAGTGGGGAGATGCCGGATTCTTCCTACCCCTGTTTTGACGAGCATTTGACTGTTGGCGGTGATTTGAGGTTTGTCAGCCATGACTAAACCAACCGTCAGTTACCGTCGGATTGACAAGCTAAGGGCGCTCGCCTTTGACCGTGGGTTCACCAATGAAGACGCTAGACGATTCGGGAAGCTTTCAAAAACGGCTACATGGGAAGCACTACTAGAGCTGTACTTCGTTGACGGGGAATAGCTAGACACAGAAATAGACAAGTCACTAGACACAGACACAGCGCTACACAGTGTAAACACCCTTGACTGGACTAACGATGGCTCTTTCCCTGTGTGCGGTTTCACCCGCCAGAATTCCACCAACTTTTTAGACTGGGTTGATTTTGGGCAACTCATCGCACTTGTACTCGCGTCGGCGGGGGTGTTTGTGCTATGTCCATGTGGCGACACATCAACCCGTTGAATTTACTTCCCTCCCCAGTTCGCATCAACATTCAAATAGGGACAAAATTATGAGTTTACAACGGAGACTATCGGGACTTAAACAAATTTTAAGCCCAAACAAAGCCTAAACTGGCTTTATAAGCGGAGAATACGTCCCAATTTTGGTT
>NZ_JAUBSB010000133.1:0-3140 GCF_036702135.1 Microcoleus sp. LAD1_D3
TTATGAGTTAGCTCTAGGGGGATTAAATTGAAAACCTTCTATTATAGCATAGATTTTTTTTGCAAGAGGTCTAATATTGACCTATGCTTCTCGTAACCAATCACACGAGAGGTAACTAAAACTCTGACTTTGGGATAGTCCCTGGTAAAATTGATAATATCAATAACTACATCTTCCCGTGTTCTATCATCCAGAATCTCATCTAATCCATCAAACATTACAACAGTTTGGCGATTTTTTAACCATTTATCTAATTCGTGTTTATTGAGAGTACCGCCGTTAACTCCACGTCCTTGATGAAGGTATTCTAAAAAGTTTGGTGCTTTTTCTAGATGGTCAATATAATTTCGTAGCTCAATGAGTAAAGGTAATTCTATTAAGGGTAAGCTAATTGCCTTAGCCGTCGCCCATTCTAATGCCTTATACTGTGTTAGAGTAGACTTACCAGAGCCTGGGCGACCGAGAATGACTGTATATTTGTAATCTTGTTCATGGCCGTTGATCAAATCTAAGATTGTAATAGGTTGTGGGCTACTCGTGTCTTCCTCAACATTTTGAGGCACAAATATATTCCATAGTTGCAGGCTGTAACTCCAACCGCTAGTATCTAAACTGTCTAACTTTAGTTTGCCATAAGCTTTTTTCAATCCCTCTTGATAACTAATCAAATTAAAATCCGGTGGAATCGGAAGACTTTGTTCGAGGCTTGTTTTAATTCCTGCCAAATTTTTTGAATCTAAAAGTTTCCGTAAATCCTCCGACTCCCCAAGGATAGCTTCTACTTTTCTAGAATAACGCTTGCCAACTTTTTGCCAGTTGAACTGATCAGGTAAACGCTGTAAATTGAGGTCATTCCATTTTCGTGCGAGTAATCCACAATCAAAAAAAGTTCCATCAGCAGCCGAAGTTGTTCCTAGTGCTTTACTGAAAGGTTGACCCAAAGTTTCTAATACCGATTTATCTTGCAGGAACTGGCTTAATGAATCTTGGTATTGCAGAATTGGAGGACGCTCAATTTGTGCATCATCATCTTCTGCATCTGCTAGTTCTTCCTGTACAATATATAAAAATTCTGTAATTCCTTTCCCGAAAGCAACTTTCAAGGGTTCTTCTTTCGCTAAACCTACCAAATCTTTAATAGACGCTTTAAAAAAATCTTTTACATAGTCTTCTAATGCTGACTGCCCCAGTTTAACCAGGACTTCTTGGAAAATAAACCCAACTAAGTTTGTTGCTCCCCACAATACTAACCACTCCATTGCCTGAGTCTCCCGCGCCTGGTTGCTTACATTCTCAGTATATAATATTCGAGGGGCGATCGCCTTTTCCCAACAACACACTCCTAGACTCCCTACCCAGCTATCAAGAAACCGGGTTTTTCACCAGTTAAAGGCTCTGATGCAGCGTTTTCGGGAAAAAACCCGGTTTCTGGACTCCCTACCAACCTTCATAACCGGGTTTTTTATCAGTTAAAGGCTCTGATGCAATATTTGTGGAAACAACCCGGTTTCTGAGTTCCCATGCGTAAATCCTATGTTAGTTAAAATAGGGAACAGCGCCGCTTCAAAGCAGCTTGCAAAAGAGTGTTGTACAGTTTTTCCTTAACAGTATAAGCTCCGAATCTTTCCAAGTGCGGATTGTTCATTTGAGCATCGAACATCAGATAAGATCGATCGCGCAATCTCTCCACCAACTTCACCATCGCCACCTTAGAACCCTCGGGAATTCGGTAAAACATCGACTCCCCAATAAACGCACCGCCTATAGACAATCCTAAAATACCACCCGCCAATTCGTCGCCGCACCAAGTCTCGAAGCTGTAAGCCCAACCGGCCTCATACAAACCCCAGTAAATCTTCTTGAGCTCCTTAGAAATCCAAGTCGTTTCGCGATCGGCACAACCCTCAACCACCGCCCCAAAATCGCGGTTCACAGCCACCGAAAATCGATTTTGATTGATTGGGCGACGCAGGGATTTCGGATAGGTAAATCTTTCATCTAGGGGAATCAGCGCCCGCTGACGGCTCGAATACCACCCCAAACTTTCCTCGCCGTCATTTGCCATCAAGAAATAGCCTTGCGCGTATCCTTGTATAATTGTCGGTATATCATATTGCATATATTTATCAGTTGTCATTTCTCAGTTAACTTTTCAAAGTCAACATTAGCAATTAGGAATAATCATGTCTGAAACCATTGAACCTATTACCTTACCGCCCGCCAAAAACCCCGAACAAGAAGGCCAATGGCTCCAACAAACGCTGCTGGCATGGCTAGACTCCGAGTTTATCCCAGAAGCAGCCAACCAGCAAATAGCTAAAAGAGCTGCCCAAATCTATGTCCGCCAGCGCATGGAAGGCGAAAATGACGTGGGCAGCCTCGTAATTGCGATCGTCACCGAAATGCAGGCCTATGATTTTTCTAAAAGCTTCTACGGCGAATTTGCGATCGCCAATGCCGTCAGCGACTTGTTACTCGAAAGTCTGGGCATCGATAAATGCTGTGGTCAGTGAAGCAAGAAGGAGGAAAATTTAACTCATAAGTCTGAAACAAAAATCAACCCCAAACCTAATCCTGCCGATTAATTGTGAGTTTTTTTCTTCCTTCTTCCTTCTTCCTGACATCCGTTACATCCGTTACAGAATCCGTTGCCGAACTTCCTTCTTCCTTCGTGCTACCAGCTAGACTTCACAACACCGGGCAAAAGACCTTCGTGAGCCATTTCTCGCATCATGTTGCGAGACAGTCCGAAGTCACGATAGTAACCTCTGGGTCGTCCAGTTGCCCAGCAGCGGTTCCGCAAGCGAGTCCGCGAACTGCTGCGGGGTAGCTGTTGTAGTTGGCGGTGAATCGCCATTTTGTCCATCTGATTGTTAGCTTGGTCAAACTGGTCTTTCAGGTCTTCCCGCTTGTCGGCGTACTTGTCTACGAGTCTCTGGCGCTTTTTCTCGCGCTCGACCATGCTCTTTTTAGCCATAATCTGTTGATATCCTTAGATAAATCACAATCTACTATTTTACTATATTTTTGTGATTTCGGATCGGTTTTATTTGAATTATTTCTTTTTTGAAATGCTCACCGTCCTAAAGGAGCGGTGATTCTTGACGCTTCATCGGGATTTGCTACCGAAGTAGTCTGAC
>NZ_JAUBSB010000134.1:0-2991 GCF_036702135.1 Microcoleus sp. LAD1_D3
GGTTTTTGGCTGGCATTTTTGTAAAAATTGACTAAACTTAATTTTTATTATACCCTATTTAAAGGTACAACAGCTTATCACTTTTCTAGTCATGAACCTTTCTACCTGGTGGCGTCGGGTTTTTTGTATGTTTTTATGTCTATTGGGAAAAAGAACACCTAATTTGGGGTGGGAGATAATCCCCCATTATAATTGGGGGCAATCGATACACAAAAAACTTATCTTTAACCGAGCTTGAATATATCGATCGCTCTTGTTATTGATTTGCGATCGATTATTCAGCAAACCCTAGATACTCATGTATTACCTCCCTATGTCGTCGCAGATTTATATCGTAGGCGCTGGAGGATTGAAGATGCTTTTAATACCGTAAAAAGACTCTGGGAATTAAGTTATTTGTGGACAGGTTCTCTCAACGGCATCCAGCTTCAAATTTGGGGAACTTGGATATTTTATGCACTCTTGGTTGATTTAGGTGATGCCGTTGCTGACCAACTCTCTTTACCAATAGATTCGATTTCCTTAGAAATGATTTACCGGGGTCTTTACCATTTTTATGTAGCTCATCAAAAAGGTAAGGCAACTAACCTGATCGAGTATTTCGCCGCGCCCGAAAACCAAGATTTAGGTATTGTTAAATCTCAACGAAAGCCCAATGTTAAGTTAATTGTTGCACCTTTCCCCGATCGACAGCGAGGCAATCATCAATTTTTCTTTGATACCTCTTCTGAAATCCCCTTGACAACTGGCATACAGGCTTAACTTGTTACCAATGATACTACCCCCAGCCAAACCATCTTTGGCTGTTTTTACATCGTGACAATGTTTGTGTAAGAGCTGAAGATTGGTATATTCATCCCTACCGCCTTTGGAGCGGGGGATTTTATGGTCGATTTCCCATTTGTCTTCAGCTCTGAAAATCAATCCGCAGTGGTTACACTTACCCCTTTGACTCTTCAGTAGAGTTGCCTCTTTTGTTGAGATTTCAAGGTGTTTTCCCTTTCTTGTACTCCAATAAACCAGGTTTCCGTCGTATGGAGACGACTCGCCTTTAACTTTCACATGACGGACTATTGGAGTCTCGCTATGCGTCCTTAACCGCATTAAGTTTTCACTTTTTGCATTGGTTGCGAATACCCAGTTGTTACCGCCAATGGTCTGCCAGTATCTATTGATGATCCATCGGATAGACTTTTGGGGATGACGGCGTTTTGCCCAAGCCTTAAGTTTGCAAAAGATTAAATGGTCTTGAGTTTCGTAAGCATCACTGCTCACAACGGTTGAGTAGTAGTTTGCCCATCCTCGGATAATTGGATTGAGTTTTCCAATTAGCGCTTCTTGAGTTGCTGTTCTCTGGGCGTAGATGATGTTTGCTACTTGCTCGTAGTGTATCTTCTGCTTTTCTTGGCTTGGGGTGATGATTGTTTTGAAACCTAGTAATTTTCCGTTATTCTTCCCAGAGTGATGTTTTCCAACTGGGAATTGCCGTATATTAAACCCAAGGAAGTTGAAACCTGGGATATTTCCCTCGTATTCCTCAAGGGTGTGGGCTAGGCGAGTTTTACTAGGCTTCAGTTCTAAGCCCATACTCTTTAACCATTCGGAGATTATCTCTTTGCATCTTTGAACAACGGTTATGTCTTCGTGGAGAATTACGAAGTCATCGGCATATCGGATTAGGTGGGCAGCAGAGATAAATCCTGCGTACTTTCCCCTTATAAACCTTCCTTTTTGGGAAAGCTTGAGTTATCCGGTTCTCCATCCCGTGGAGGGCGATATTGGCTAATAATGGGGAAATAACCCCACCCTGCGGTGTACCCTCAGATGTTGGAAACAACTGCTTACCGTCCATCACTCCCGCTTTTAACCAGGCTCGAACTTGTCGGCGGATGGTGGGGAATGTATTTAATTTTTTGAGCAGTGCTTCATGGTCGATGCGGTCGAAACATTTGGCAATGTCAGCATCTAGCACGTATTTGGCTTTCTGACAAATTACCGTGAATATTTGCTCTATCGCATCATGGCATGAGCGTCCGGCTCTGAACCCGTATGAGTTATACCATTTTTTTAAAGATGTGATAGAGATAAAGAATGTAAAATCCAAGACCATCCGGTGAGAAAACCAATGACACGCGGGCGTGAAAGATACCAAAACTTCCTGGACTTTTATGCGGAGTTCGTCAAGATTACTAAATACCGACCGAGCTAAAAAAATTTTCAGATATTCCCACACTCTTTCTGTGGGATTTACTTCAGGACAAGCCGGAGGCTGAAATAGTAAAATGATATTGTCTGGCAATTCAGATGCACCTAAATTATGAGCTGGTGCGTTATCAACTTGAATGATGTGTAATTCATGAGGATATGGTATTGACAAAAGTTGTAAATATGCTTCAAAACAAACTTTGTCTAAATGGGAAAACTCCCAAAAAAAACTTTTTCCAGTAGCGATGGATACTGCCCCATAGAGCCAAAAACACTCAAATTTCCATTGATGCTTCCCCATGGGCTTTACCCCTGAAAGCGTCAGCTTGCGCCGACGAATTGTATGCAGTCCTAGCCTATCGTTCATCACTGCACCAAAAGATGACTTTTTTATATTTGTTTACTTGAGGTAAAGCTTTGTCTAGTAGAGCTTTTATCTGTTGATGCAAGTTATTTTTAAATTCATTAATTGCCGTAGATTTCTGAGAACTACTGCGAGGTCTTGGAATTTTTAATTTACTTTTTAATTCCCCTCTTACTAAAGAATATACAGCCTGGTAACTACTGGCTATTCCTTTAATCAACCAGAGCAAAAGATGAACTTCTTGATAACTGTGAAATCCTTCGGGGTCTTTCAACTCTTGTTGCAATGAAGCTGCTATTTCAGGGTAAGCTCATCTAATTAGGTATATATTGTACTTGACAAAAAGCGCAATATCTAGACCTAGGCATTCAGTCAGCAGCGGTTCTATAATGTTGCTGCATCTTTCGTCACGACTGGTGAGG
>NZ_JAUBSB010000135.1:0-2869 GCF_036702135.1 Microcoleus sp. LAD1_D3
AAGTTAATAGTTGGGATTCAATCCAGTCAAGCAAAACTTTCCATTATATCATAAAATTATTTTGCAAGAGGTCTAGTGCATTCGCGAATTTCAACCCTACATCGAACACTTTGTCCTCTGCGACACAATGGGCATCCTCACTCCAGAGAAAACTTATGTATGGGTTCGCGACATTCTACAATTGGTCAACAATGCAGCTTTAGGAGTGCATTTTCACAATGACTTAGGCATGGCTCTCGAAAATACCCTCCAAGCTGTCATCGCGGGAGCTTCAATGATTTCAGGCACATTCCGAGGCATTGGTGAACGGGCAGGTAATATCCCACTAGAGCAAGTCTTAAATGGACTTAGATTGCGCTTTGGCATAGAAGTAGAGGGCATTAATTATGAAGCCCTCTCCCAAGTCACAGACTACCTCGATTCACTAGGAGTTCGTCCTGCTTCCCCTTACTCCCAAGCTGCCCTTCGTCACGAAAGCGGCATTCACGTTAATGGCTTCTTACGCGACCCAGATAGCTACCATATTTTTCCTCACGCCAACCCAGAAATTTGGTTTGGCAAATGCAGCGGTTCTAGCAATTTTCAGTACCTGTTTGAGAAGCAACTCAACAAACCGCTTACTCCTGAAGATTACAACCGAATACGAGATAAAATCAAATCCCTTTCCATTCAAGAGCAGCGGTGCTTTTCTCCAGAAGAAGTTGTCGAGTTATTTGAGCGAGGATTTTTCAATGACTGAGCCGTATCGCGTGGTAGCTCTCCCTGGCGAAGGAATCGGGCCAGAAGTGGTAGACGCTTCCTTAAAAGTTCTCCTGCATTTAGCAAAATTAGAAGGGTTTTCTCTAGTTATAGACTATGGCTTAATTGGACAACCTGCCTTCAATGAATTTGGAAAATTCTTCCCCAACCAAACCGCCCAAGTATGCGAAGGTGCTGATGGAATTTTATTCGGAGCCGTCACGAGAGGCGGAATTCTCGAACTTCGCCAACACTTCGACTTTTTTATCAATTTTCGTCCCGTGCGTCCCTTTGAAACTTTATTGGATAAATCCAGCCTTCAGTCGCACAAGATTCAAGGAGCCGATATATTATTTGTTCGAGAGTTAGTAAGCGGAATTTATTTTGGACCATCAGGACGGACAGAAGACGACAATGGCTATTATGGCTTTCATACAATGAAATACTACGACTGGCAAATCCGCCGCATCGCTAAAGTAGCTCTAGGCAAAGCAAAAGAGCGCCGAGGTTTGCTTACCGTTGCCCATAAAGAAAATGCTCTGCCACAAATCCCTTGGAGCCGTTTAGTGCAGGAGGAAGCCGAACATTTCCCTGATGTTATAGTAGAGCCAATGCTAGTGGATAACTTAGCCATGCAACTCGTGCGGGAGCCTAAGCGATTTGATGTGATTCTAGCAGGAAATTTATTTGGGGATATCCTCAGCGATATCGGAGGAGCATTAGTAGGTTCCATCGGGTTATTACCCTCTGCCAGTCTGAACGAACGCGGGTTCGGTCTTTATGAAGCCATACACGGCACAGCACCAGATATTGCCGGGAAGGGTATTGCCAATCCTCTAGGAACGATGGGGGCAGTTGTTTTAATGCTTCAGCAGTGGGGGGAAACCCATGCGGCTATCAACCTAATTCAAGCCATCGAAAAAGTTTTAGCCCTGGGCTACCGCACGGCAGACTTAGCCCCCCAGGGTCAAGAAATCTTAGTCAACGCGGAAACTTTAACCGAGTTGATAGTCCAACAACTCGGTAGTTAACCTTGATAAACAAGCAGTAGGGAAAACTTATGACAATCGAACCGAAAGTGTTAATTTTTGGAGATGATATTAATACAGACGATATTATTCCGGCAAAACGGTGTACTACTGCCGACCCAGAGTATTTAAAGCAGTATGCTTTTGAACATCTGATTGGTGAAGGAAACCTTGTAGGCTATGAAGAAATCGAAGCTGGACGCAATTTTGGCTGCGGTTCTAGCCGAGAAAATGCACCTATTGCCATAAAAGCTGCTGGCATAAAAAAAATACGCGCTCTCTCTTTTGCCGAAATATTTTACCGAAATAGTATCAATATTGGTCTGACTTTAGAAGTTTACTCCCAGCCTAATAATAATCCTGTCGTCGAAGCTATTGTGAGGGCAGGCGGCTTAATTCCCTTTAACCAAAAGCGGCAGAAAGGTGAAATTTCTGTTCCCCTGAGTTCTACTTATGCTAGGGCGATGACTCTGACAGAAAAACTTTTGGCACGGGCGTCTGGCAATGCTTACGTTCAGCCGGGAGAGATGGTTTTTGCTAAAGTCGATTTAGCCATGTCTCACGATGCTGTAGCCGCACCTGTTGCTGATGTCTTTTACCAGAATTTTGGAGAAGAAGCAAAACTTTGGGATGCCAGCCGTGTTGTTTTAGTAGCCGATCACTTTATTCAAGTCAACGACGTGCGAGTAGACCCTAAAGCCACTTCTTTATACTCAGAAATGGTGCAGTTTGCCCGCTCGCAAGGCTGCCATTTGTTCGATATGGTTTCCCCAGGAGAAGCTGCTGGCATTTGTCACGTTCTGCTGCCAGAAAAGGGCTTCATTCATCCAGGTATAATTGTAGCGGGTACAGACTCTCACACTTGCACTTACGGAGCCTTTGGATGTTTTTCCACTGGAGTGGGAACAACGGATATGGCGAATATTTTTGCGATGGGGGATATGTGGGTGCAGGTTCCCCCTACCCTACTTTTTAGACTTGAAGGAACTTTGCCCAAATATATTGCTGCCAAAGACATCATCCTATTTAGGGCTTGCTGAATAAGCCTAAAACCCTTACCTCAAAAGACTTTGACTCGCGTTCGGCGTTGACAACGTGTAAGA
>NZ_JAUBSB010000136.1:0-2676 GCF_036702135.1 Microcoleus sp. LAD1_D3
TTAATAATTAAATGGGGTCGCAAAATCAAAAATAAGGGCAATGCTTGTATCACAGTTTAAATGTGCAACAGCTTATGCCAATCTTTTGAGGAGTCTCATGATGAAACCCTATCTGATTTGTCCCACTTGTGGTTCGGACGATGTGATGAAAAATGGTATGACTCGTCGCGGAAAACAAAACCATAAATGTCGTGACTGTGGTCGCCAGGAAAGTCGAAAATCCTAAGTGGCAACCCCAAAACACCGACACCGGGCGCAAAAATTGAGTTGCTTCTCCTTGAACGGATTTCTCTTGCTGGCATTGCCCGAGTCATGGGTGTTTCCTCTCTTCTGGCTTCAAAATTATGTAAACCACTTGTACACTGCCGTAGAACCCAAGCCTACAGTTATTCCAAAAAAAGTCGGAAAACACACCGTCCAAATGGATGAACTATGGTCTTTTGTAGACAACAAAGGGAATAAACAATGGGTTTGGTTAGCGATGGATGCCAAGACTCGGGAAGTGATCGGATGTCATATTGGAGACCGTTCCTTAAAGTCTGCTCTTGCATTATGGGATTCCCTACCGAGTGTCTATCGGCAATGTGCCAAGATTTATACCGATCATTGGGAGGCATATGCTGCGGTTTTACCGACTAAACGGCATCAGCCTGTGGGGAAAGAAAGCGGATTGACGAGTTACATTGAACGATTAAATAATACTCTCAGGCAGCGAATTTCCCGATTAGTCAGGAAGACATTATCGTTTTCTAAGAAGTTGGAGAATCATCATGGTGCTATTTGGAATTTTATTCATGACTACAATCACCAAATCCGATTAGCAATGCTGAAGACTCAACCGCCTCAATTTTCTCCATCCTTTACATAAAAGCACTACCAATTGACTTTTTCTCATATATTCATGTTGCTATTTTATCCTGACTACTCATATTTTGAAGCAAGAAAACTTATGCCAAAAGCAAATTGTCTTGACTAATTAATGAAAATTATTCACAAATATCTACAGCTCGATCTCAATCGTTATTCACTTGAAAATATTAAATAGTATTGACAGCAATACTCTCCTAAATGCCGCAAGATATCTTGGTGCTCTTGGGTTAAATTGCTGACCTGATTCCAGCCATTTATCGTCACTAAATGCACCGCCTGAAACATCTAAAATATCCAGCGCATTGTTGGCTTATCGGTCAATTTTTTTTACCTGATTCTTCACTTGCTTATTGGTAGCTTCTAATTGTTGTCTCAATTTCCTTTGCGCTAGGTTATACACTAACAAACACAGTCCCATTATCATTCCGATTGCTTCAACTCGCTCCGGCTTTTTCACGAATACGCTGGCAGTAAAAAATAACGGATCTTTGATAAATCTAAATCCTCTCTCATTGCTTTGCTGCGCTTTGTATTCCGATAATACCTGTGAATTGCTCAGTGCTTTAGTATCTAAGATATTTGTGGCTAATATAAATCTCCCAGCTTTGACTTTTTCCGCTTCGATTGCTGAAATTAGGGGTTCTATTTCACCCGTTACTTGATAGACTCTTGTCTGTGTCTTGCTCGATTCTTTGAGCTTTCTTTTTGTTGTTTTAACTGGTTTTTCTTGGGATTTAATTTCTGTTATTTGGTGATATTTCCATGAGTCTGATAACTTTTTTATTGCAATTTCTGCATCGGCAATACAAGCAAACTTTTGTATGGATAGCTTACGCAGTGAGGCTTTGGCTGATTCTAACTGTTTCTCTACTTGCTTGACTATTTTTTTAAAATCTGCTTGTTTTCTGATTTCACTTTCTCTGACTAGCCATCTTTGCTTGATGTTGGCATACTCACTGGTTCTGGTTGCTATTTTATAGCCTTTTATTTGAGAGTTTTCCCAGTCACTATCTTCAATGTTGCAGATTTTATTTTGAGCTGATTTGATGCTTAATGGCACTCTGGTTATCCATTTCATTTCTGCCATTGCTGACAAATTTTCCGCTGTGTATAAGGCACTATCTGCTACACAGATTCCGTGGGAGCGTGTCACTTTTGCGATGAGTCTTTATACTTAAACATTTCTTTGCTTACCAATTAAGCCATTTAAGTAAGCACATCAATGAGCCAATACCTGCCCAATATGTTCTGATTTCCAACTTGCTCCAGATATTTTAATTCGTCTAGCTATTTGCTTAATTCCTGATTCTACTGCGCCAGAGCCAATTGAACATATTTCATCTCTTTGGAAAGCTTCGTAATTAATAATTCTTTCTTTGTGCTTTTCTAAATATTTGCAAAAATTAACTGCTGTTTTTCTCTTTAACTCTGTAAATAGTGCTTTTGCACTTTTTACATTTCCTTTCCATAAATATGTTTCTGCTTGCTTTAATCGCTTACTTGAACCGCCTACTTTCTGAAGATTTTCATTCAAATGATACCAGTCCAGAATTTCCCTTCTGTCCTGTTTACAACTAATTTCCTTGAATATATTCCATACACCATCATGTCCATCACCGTCTGACAATTTACTGGTTTTGCTAGTGGCTGTTGATTTGCCCAATTAACGATCATCTCATTTTGGTCGAAACTGGCTACTATGCCTGCTTCCGACACAATTGCTTTATAACCCACATTCCGCACCCCCAACTGGCACATAGGCAGATGGAGGGGATAAAAGTGAATCATCCGAGATAATAGTGAGTA
>NZ_JAUBSB010000137.1:0-2635 GCF_036702135.1 Microcoleus sp. LAD1_D3
GTTCAAGTAAGCAAATCGAAAATTATTTTGCTCACTGCTGTTACTGTACCTTTTAGTCACGCAAAGTGCTGTATATAGAAATATTATTAAAAACTCTAGAGAAAGACCCTCAAGAATTAGGAGATAATTTGGGAGGATGGACAGCGCAGAGATTAGCAACATACTTAGAGGAAGCCACAGGAATAAAATTAAGTGGAGGACAAGTGCGGAGGATATTAAACAAAAAAAGTATGTTTACATCTGGGCTAAGTATAGCCTGGAGTCCAAGAGACATCCCGAAAAAAGAACAGCGTTTAAAATAAAAGGTAGTTCTGCATAGCAAGGAAAATGTGTTATAATTTTATTCTTTTAACCTACCTTAAATTTTAGCTTATGAACTGTCCCAAATGTAACTCTGAATACATATTGAAAAATGGTCGCACTCGCTCTCAGAAGCAAAATTTTAAATGTCGAGATTGTGGAAGGCAATTCGTCATGAGTCCCAGACATCAACCGATTTCATCAGCAACAAAAGAGTTGATAGATAGAGGTTCTTCCGTACTTAGTATGCTAAATCTTTATAAAAATGCCAAAGAAGCAAAGCTCGCATTTCAAAATTTTTAAAACTTCTAAAACCAAATCCACTGCGTTTTAACAGTTTTAATTTATTATTAATGCCTTCAACCATTCCGTTGTTTGTTCTTTGTTCAAAATATCCTACTACCTCGGCAAACCACCTTTTAATGGTGTTTACGCTCTTTTTATAGTACGGCTCTGCTTTTTTTAACCAATCGATTAGTTCTAATATTCCCGCACTTAAATTTTTACATTTTTCAAATAGAGCGTGAAACTCTTCTTTTAAGGAGTGCATAATTTTTACGAGTGGTGAGTCTGATTGCACTTGTAATAATTTTGTTTTTTGTTCCTCAGATAAGTTTTACTCGGCTTTTAAGAGTATATATTTACTACTTTTTAAACTATCAAGTAATTTAGTTTTTTCTTCAGTTTTTAGTGAGTCTGCTGCTTTTTTTTGGTCAATTCTGGCTTTATTTAATTCTTCATGTATCATTTTTGGTAATTGCTCAACCCCCTTGACAAGAAGACGAGATAGACATTAGATAGAGAAATGGAAAAACTCCCCGACTTAAAGCAACTATCGAACGAGGCAAAAGAAGCCTTGATAGTAGAGCTATGGGAGAAAATCCAAAAACTCACCGCAGCGTTAGCAGCCACAGACCAAGCAAAACTAAGTCCGTCTCCCAAAAAAACTAGCAAAAATTCCAGCACTCCACCCTCCAAAGGATTCAAGCCCAACATTCAGCCATCGAAAATTGAGGGGATAAAAAGACAAAGAAGCCTAGGAAGAGTAGGAGGGGTTCGAGAACTACATCCTCATCCCGACCAAACAATCATGGCCCAACTCAAAAATTGTCCCCAGTGTGGAGAGAAAGTGACCGCTACTGCACAAAAATTACAATCCATCTACGAAAAAATCGAACTACCACTAATTCGTCCCATCATCACCCGCATCGAACGTTATGGCGGTCAGTGTGCCTGCTGTCAAACGAAGTACGTTGCCCCTGTACCATTGGGAATGGAACCAGGTTCACCGTTTGGCAGTTCTATTCAAAGCTTAGTCACATATCTGCGTTACACTCATGCCATCAGCTACGAACGGCTGTCGTCCATATTTGGAGAAGTCTTTGGACTCAAGATATCAGAAGGAGGAATCGCCAACTTGCTGGTGCAAGTCAAAACCAGTTTAGATGACCAAGTAACTCAAATACTCCATCGGTTGCGACGGTCTAAATTAATTTGTTCAGATGAAACGAGTGCGAGAGTTAACGGACAGAATCAGTGGGAGTGGGTGTTTCAGAACCCGGATGTTTGCTTACACGTCATTCGCCCCAGCCGAGGAACTGGAGTAATTAACGAAGTTCTCGGAGAACATCGTCCCGATATTTGGGTATCAGACTTATTTAGCGCTCAAAAAAATCATCCAGCACCACAATGGCAAGTGTGTTTGGCTCATCAATTGCGGGATTGCCAATATGCGATTGATGCTGGGGACAGAATTTTTGCCCCAGGGATGAAGAGGTTATTATTAAGAGCTTTGATCGTCCATCGACGACGAGCGAAAATAGACGATACTAGACTGAAACGATATCGAGAAAATTTACAGGAAAGATTCACCAGGATTTTAAATTTAGTGCCACACAATCCGGATGGTATCCGGTTACGAAAACGATATGGTGGGCTGATTGACAATTTATTTCTATTTCTGGAAGATGCGACAATTCCACCCACGAATAATAGTAGCGAACAGGCGATTCGGATGAGTGTAATATTTCGCCGTGTGACTAATGGCTTCCGTTCGGAATGGGGTCGGGATTTGTTTGCTGCCGTTCGTTCAGTTGTGAATACTGGCAAACGTCAGGGTTTAACTGCTTATCAATCTATTCAACAAGCTCTCTCGATTGATGGCTCCCTTTTTTCCCCTAGTTGAGCAATTACCATTTTTGTTACATGAAATCTCTCTACTGTCACTACAGCATTTGGCAATATTTTATTCACCAAAAATTTATAACTACCACTCATGTCCATGCTGACTTCTTCTATTTTATTTAAGACTTATTTACCCCATTTTAGAAGAAAG
>NZ_JAUBSB010000138.1:0-2561 GCF_036702135.1 Microcoleus sp. LAD1_D3
TACTGGCAAGCGTCAGGGTTTAACTGCTTATCAATCTATTCAACAAGCTCTCTCTACTGATGGCTCCCTTTTTTCCCCTAGTTGAGCAATTACGACGAACTTTATCGCCGCTTCCACAGCGCTCTTGGGTATTTGCAAGCTGACCTCGACACCATTGAAGGCACAGGTAAGGGTGTGAATGATAGCGGCCATCTTGCCGACCTTCTCAGGCATCTTGCCAACCATTGCTCGGATACCCTGTTTAGGTTCTGCAACCCGTCGGTCTTCCGTGGCATTGTAAAAGGCAGTAAAAAGTCGCTTAGCTTCCGGGGTTAGCTCCATCTTCAAGGCCGGCAAAGCATCTATTTTTGTGTACAGGCTGCTAAGCATCGGCGTAATGTCAAAACTTCCGCTGTCTTCCTCTGACAACTTAGACGCGGCCAACGGCTGAAAAACAAATTCAAACCGAGCGAACTTACCGTTTGAGTCGCTGCAATCCTTGAGAAGTGTTGCCAATACATCGGGCTGGATGGTTCCAAAAACGCTCAACCACAAACCATCTAAATCCGCCTTAGTTCCAGAAGCCCGCAGAACTGTGCTGCCTGTACCGTTCCAGAACTCAAGCAAGTCCTCATCGTCGCTACCCTTACCCCCTCGGTATTGATTGGCTGACTTAAATAGTCCTGCCAGTTCGTCGCAGCGGTACATCAGAGCCTGATCGGGATGCTCTGCGACCTGATACAAAATCCCTTCACCTGTAGCTTTGGAGAAAGAGTAAAGTCTTTGGCGCGGTGGTTTCGGTGGCGGGCCTTGAGGTTCATCTCCTGATTGTTTCTTTTTGTGGGACTTATAGTCGGCAATTTCCTGCTCGTAGTCGTCGCAAGCTTTGCGGTACTCTTCCCGTGCTTTCTCTCGCAGTGGTTGCATTGGCCGGTCAATTATTGCCCGCATGATGGGTGATTTCTTTTGAGATGACTCAGCTACAATGCCTGCGAAATAGTTAGGGGTGCAGCGATAATCGGTATCGCGCCGGAGCAGAACTTCTGAACCAACCTTGAACAGACTAGAAACTTGAGTGAGGAGCGCTGCTAAGTAGCACTCGGTTTTCAGATTCAGCCGTGTTGCCAAAGTCTTAATCGGCGCTGCAAGGCTGGCTGGCAAAATCTCTGATAGTTCAAGCTGTGCTCTTTGAGCCGAAAGCAATCGGGCAACTTCGGCCGCGGTATCCTCTTGGTTTATTTCTTGCTCTTGCTCGCACTCGCGGTCGCGGTAAATTTTCCAAACATCTGCAGCATTGACTCGGAACCTTTGAGCTAGCTCGGAGATTTTAAGCTGTAGCTGAGATTTCTTGAGGTCGGAGTCTAGGAGCATTGGTGACAAGTTAAGACTTAATTGCATTTGTCAATCAATAATATTACTCAAAAAAACTGCTTTTTTAGGAGTGGAAAATTCACGCTTTGAGAGGGAGTAAGTATAAATATCATGGAGGCATGATTCCTCGATCGCCAAAATCTCAGTTTTATGCCCAAAATCCGAGTAAATGTTGAGCATAATTGCTGATTGACAAATGCTTTCTTAGATTAACTTGTTACCAATGGTCTAGGAGGTGTTCGATTTCTTCCCCTAACTCGGAGATGTCGGGAATCTGGAATTTCTCAGGATGGATGACTTTTGCTGTTGCTGCCGGGGGAATCTCAAAAACTTTCTTCTCTCCGATCGCCGCTTTGATATCCTCTGCGGTTATTTGATGTTGGTCGATCCAATCAGCAATGTCTAACCCTTTACTTTTGAGTACGTTTTCCCACCTTTTAGAGTTTGGGTAGGGATAAAGCCATAGGGCGTTAGGGAATTCCTGAGCCAATACCTCGGCGTGTTTGATACCTGGTTCATCGCGATCAGGAACGATAACAACCTTTGCACCTTCTAAATCGCTTGTGTCAGAGCTTCGCCACTTGCTAGAGTCACCTATGTTACAGGTAGCGGCCAAGCCTAAATCCCACAAAATGTCCGCACAAGCCTCACCCTCGACAAGGTAAATCAGCTCATTATTTGCGATCGCCTTTTTGACCTCTGCGTAGCGGTAAATAGGGATATTTTCACGCGCTACCCCTTCCGTGCCTCCTATCCAGCCAATCTGTCGGGAACTCTTGCACTTGCCCCAGCTTTGCTGAGTCCAGTCAGGCTTGCCACCTTGCCCGTCGTCAAACCTTACAACTCGCACCAATGGGGAGCCGTCGCGGGCGGGGTATTCCCAGTAGCGAGTCTGCCGGGGGCGGATACCTTTTTTGTTGGATGGGAGCGTAGTAAATTTTCCCGTCCTTATCAGCTTTCGATGTTGCTTCCCAGCCCGTAGCGGTTGGCTGTTCGCGGTTACAGACTGACAACTCACCGATTGAGTAGCACCAGTCAGGCTTGCCACTGTGAGGACAAGGATTGTCTTTTGTTACACGAATGAGTTTGGCGGTACTTGCAGGACGTCCGTTGTTCCAGTTACTATTCATAGTACAATGGCACTGAAAAAGGCTTAATCACGCCCGCAGTTTAGCTTTCAAGACAGAGCGAGGTTCCTGCATTCGAGGATA
>NZ_JAUBSB010000139.1:0-2554 GCF_036702135.1 Microcoleus sp. LAD1_D3
CATTCTCTCCTTAACGGTGGCTCTAGTTCTTCTTTTGCCACCGTTCTCATCTTTGGTTAGTCTAAACTACAGTAAAAATGGCCGAACTAATTCCGTGGTCAGAATTTGAAGCAGAATATGCTGAAAACTTCCCCACAGAAAAGGGGGCACCAGCCAAATCATTTCGGATGGCATTGGGAGCATTAATCATCTAAGAAAAACTCTTAATTAGCGATCGCGAAACAGTAGAACAGATCCGGGAAAACCCCTATCTACAATACTTTATTGGTCAATCAAGCTACAGTAACAAGCTACCCTTTGACCCATCTCTATTAGTTCATTTTCGGCAAAGAATTAGTCCGAACCTAATTAATAAAGTCAACGAACGAATGGTTGAAAAAATCCGCTCCATCAGCCCAGTTAAACCGGAAAAAAAAAAGGATTCGGACGCCCAAAATGAGTCACCCAATCGCGGAAAATTAATCATAGATGCAACCTGTGCTCCAGCCGATATTAGTTATCCGACCGAGTTAGGACTATTAAATGGAGCCAGAGTTCATACAGAAAAAATTATCGACATTTTGTATAAACAAATTAAAGAAAAAACTACTAAAAAACCAAGAACATACCGTAATCTAGCGAGAAAAGACTACTTATACCATTTTCCTAAATTCCTGCTACAGATAAACCCTCTAATATGAATGGATATCCCGTCAAGGAAGCAATCACTTCGTTAGTCAGCTTTTTTAACTCTTTTTGCACTGTCTCTCTCAATTCTTCTATACCATCAAATCTCAACCATTTCAATTGTTCCTTGATATACCCCCACAGCCTTTCTATTGGATTCACTTCCGGACTATAAGCCGGTTGAAACAGTAAAATCACGTTTTCTGGTATACTTAGGTTCAATGAACAATGAAATCCTCCATTGTCTAGTTGAATTATATGCAAATCATCTGGATAAGCGGTGGCAAATAGCTCCAAAAACTTCTCAAAACACACTGTGTCTAGATGCGTAAATTCATAAAAAAATCCCTCTCCTGTTTGAGGTTCTACTACTCCATACAACCACAGATATATAAAGTCCCATTGCACTGCTCCGTGAGGCTTAATGCCTTTGCCAGTTAATTTCCTTCTTTGAATTGTGTGTAGCCCCATTCGACTTTCTTCTTGGCTCCAATATCGAATTTTTTGCCATTGCTTTAAAAATCTCTCACTTTGACTCAGGCTGGCTTTTACTAAGGATGGCAGTTTTTTTTAAATTCTGCTACTGCACCTTTTTTCTGTTTTTCACTCACGGGACGCGGCACTTTTAATTTCCCTTTGAGTCGATATCTTGCCCACTGATGTACTGTTCGATATGCCACTTTTACTTCACAGCAACTTGTCAACCATTGATGTACTTCTTTGTAGCTACTAAATCCTTCGGGTTCTTGTAATTCTTTTGATAATCTATCTACAGTTTCAGGATTCATTATTCTTGGTCTTCCCGAACGAGGTTTCTGCAATAATAATTCTTCGATTCCCCCCGAACGATAACTAGACAACCATCTTTGTATTGTGGTACGATGTTTCCCTAACCGCACAGCGGCAGATAATACAGTTTCTACCGTTTGGGTTTTGAGCCAATACAGAACTTGCAGTTTTTCGTAGCAAGTCACATCTTTCTCTTTCCTCAGAAGAGCTTTCAGTTCTTCTTCTGTTTCCCGAATTTCAATTTTGACAACTCCTGACATTTTTCTTCTTTATATTTGGGTACTAATTAACAAAAAAGACACCTACTAACTGTAGCACTATTTTAGGAAATTGGTATTAGCAGTAGCGAAACAAAGACGACCCACCCAAACTAAAAAAAGACAGGCAATTAAAAAACAACTTCAATATATCAAAAGAAACTTAGCTCATATTGAACAGCTAATCGATTCAGGTGCGACCCTAGAAGGTCTGAATAAAAAGCAGTATAAAACCTTGCTAGTCCTCACAGAAGTCTATCGCCAACAGCAATGGTTGTTTGACAACAATAAACAGAGCATTGAGGATAGAATAGTAAGTTTAAGCCAACCCCACATCCGTCCCATAGTCAGAGGAAAAGCCGGAAAACGCGTAGAATTTGGAGCTAAAATATCAGCGAGCTGCTTTGAAGGATATGTATTTTTAGACCGGATGAGCTGGGACAATTTTAACGAATCAGGAGACTTAAAAGCACAAGTAGAAGCCTATTATAAATTTACAGGACACTATCCTGAATCAGTTCATGCGGATCGAATTTATCGTACACTCTTAGAACCGAGCTTGGTGTCATGAAAAACGCATTAGAATCAGTGGGCCACCCCTAGGAAGACCCCCATCCCATGTCAGCAAAGAAAAAAAGAGGCAAGCGTTGGAAGATGATAGAATTCGCAATGCTATTGAGGGCAAATTCGGGGCTTGCGGAAACGAAGATTCGGGCTCAATCGAGTGATGACAAAACTTGATAATACTTCACAAACAGCTATTGCTAAGCTGTTGCACATTTAAACTGTGATACAAGCATTGCCCTTATTTTTGATTTTGCGACCCCATTTAATTATTAATT
>NZ_JAUBSB010000140.1:0-2552 GCF_036702135.1 Microcoleus sp. LAD1_D3
TTTTGGTTTGTAAGGCAATTATCTATGTATATCTTGCCTTACAGATTTTTTTTTGCTCACTTTTTCAGTGCCATTGATTCATAGTAAGAATTGTTGGTCTCGCGACCATATCCAAAGACCGCTGCTTCAGGTTCCAATTGAGTGCAGCGGTTTTTTGGCGTTTACATTTGTCGAAAAATTGAAGGCATAGGAGGAACAGCCCGCGAATTAAATTGCGGGGGCAGGGCTATCGCTGCGAGCGCAGCCACCTATTTCGGCTTTCGGGATAGAAGTAAAAGGTTTCTGAGGTGGCGGTCTAGTACCAGCGCTTGTCTCAATTTTCTCTACTGATTCAACCCCTGTATCTGTGTCGTGGATAGCGCCTGAGAATCTCAACCTTTCGGGAGGTTCAAGCTCTACACGCCAATTGAACTCATGCCAGATTAAGAAGGCTTCCCACCACGTAGCCAGAGGTAGAGATTCATCTGGCGCACACAACTCAATTTGACAATAGCCTTTACCAGGGCGCTGTAGCCTTTTCATTGCTTCTGTAGTGAGCGCGTGCTGATACATCCGTTGGATGTCGGATTTAGGGCGAGAGAGGATGATTTTACGCGCACGACTATCGACACTCGCCAGGAGCGCTTCTTCAAGAGATTTAGAAGTTGCGAGGTCGATTTTTATCATTTGTCAATTTTACTCCTCCTTTGGGTTCCTTCAGAAGTTGGCAAACAGAGGGTCAAGAAAGGGGGAAAGATTAAACTGGCGACACCTTAAGGTGTCGCCAGTTCAGTCTGTCTCACACGTCTTTCACCGCAAGGGTTTGGGAATGTGTGCTTCACTAGCAGTCTTTACACCCAAAACTGCATCCCACGGTTGAGGTTGGGGTTCTCCTGGTGTTGGTGTTGGTGAGACTGCTACCCCAAGCTGAGGTATTTGCAAGTCATTGAGGTAATAGGCGTACTGATTCCCCTCCCCCCGTTGTGGGTAGAACTTGCCGTTAGTTTTCCAGAAGAAGTCCTTGCCCCGCAAAACCGCTAACACCAGTTCTATTTCCGACTTAGTACCAGTCAATTTTAAGGCTGCTGTTGTTGGTATAGCCTTTCTCAAAAAGGTGAGGTACGAATTTTGACCTGGAAAGCTTGACAATACAGGGTTTCTGTATACCTCATTTATCTGAGAAACGCTATATATTCGGCTGTCTAGTCATCACCCTCCCCCTCAAACTGATTGAGTAAATCTTGCAGTTTGACCTTACCTTCTGAGAATTTTCGCCCTTCCATTTTGAGGACATTTTCAATAATCCAAGTGGGTGATTTACCCGCTTCCTTTGACTTGCAAACTTCCAAATATATAGGGTAATCGGGAGACTCGGAAGCGGAAGTGGTATTCTGCAAGTCGCTGTGATATATAGCTTCCAGCGCTTTCCGGCTTTTTTCCACGTCAGCCCCAGGGCTTGCCAGAATAAGTTCTGCTTCCTGCTGTCTTTGTTGCTGGGAAATGTAGGCACTTGTCGAGATTTCATCAATTACATCGGCATTAATCGCCCTGGTTTTGATGAACTCAATTTCATTTTCCTCTGCTAGTTTGCGGGCAATGTTACCCGCCGATACTGCACAAGCAATTGCTGTACAGAGACTTAAACCTTGCACCGATTTGTGCCAGCCAATACGCTCGTCAAGTGCGGTCAAGGAAGCTAGCCACAGCGCAACGGCCGCGCCGCTAAGGACGAACATTTTCAACTGCATAGAAACACCCCCGCGCCGATGCCTGCCATTGCCAGCGCTGCCATCAACAAAGCTTGCAGATTTTGCATTGAGATTTTGAGCCAGCCACTAACCGAAAAATCAAGCAGCCAGCACAAGCCCCACAAAACAAAGGCTGCTACTGCTAAAAAGACGATCGCTCTCATTGCCATTGGATGCAAACTCGCTATCCATCCCAAAAGGGAGGAAGCGATGCACCCGGCAATAAAGTAATTTGCCAGATACATCGCTCTCATTAGTTTGTGCCTCCCATCAACTTGGCTTTAATCGCATCAATCCGAGTCCTGCCGTCGGAGTCTGCTTTGTCAATCCCAAAACCCAACCGTGCGTAACCGGGTCGGAGTCCGTGCAGTTTCTTGGCTAAACCAGCATCAGCGCGCTTCTTACCGAGTTCATTCTCTGCGACCACTCCCTCATATTTCCGGTGCTCTTTGTGCACGGTTTTGTCGGCTTCCTCAATCTTGGTCAAAGCTTTGTAAGCCCGCTTAGACTGCCTCGCGCCGTCGGTCTTTTCCTTGGCTAGCTCTTTTAATTTGTCGGCTTGCTCGCGGTCAAAATAGCGCGGGTCTGGCACAACAGGAACAGATCGGATGCTGGAAAAATTGCCGGGTGTATTCGGGGTAATTACTCCTGCATCAGTCTGTGCCAATACCTTAGATTTGTCGATCGCGTGGTTGCCGTCGTTGCCAGCCGAAAGTTTGCCAGCGTCCGACTGGCCGCCACCGAATAGCGGGACTTAAACAAAAAATACGGTGAAAATACGTTATAATGCTTGCATAGCAAGCATATAACGTTAAAGAATGACCA
>NZ_JAUBSB010000141.1:0-2516 GCF_036702135.1 Microcoleus sp. LAD1_D3
AAGTTAATAGTTGGGATTCAATCCAGTCAAGCAAAACTTTCCATTATATCATAAAATTATTTTGCAAGAGGTCTAATGAATGAGGTAGAATGTCGGTATCATTATTTTTGAGATAGGCAAGCGTGTAACAATTATGCTGCCTATCTTTTTTTAGCACACATGGGCTCAATCCTTACAAAGGTATGGGTTTCAGGCTGGTTGTTACCCCCCCAGGGCAAATATATGAAAAAGGGCTAAAATGAAAAAGCTAGTAAAACTGTGAAAAAAGATGAGGTAAAAAAAATGACACCCGAAGACCAACAACGCCTAAAAGCACACTTAAAAGGGGTAGCAGAAATTCTTTACAGAAATACAGATTCAACCGAACTTTCAAATTTTGAAAGTATCGAAAATTCTCTACGTCAAAAAATGTTAAAAGAAGTTGGGCCAGAACTAGGTAGGTTTTTTTTCAAAAGTATCAGGAATTAAAACAGGAAGACAGCGAACCGTAAAATCATTAGTCGGGTTGCTGAATATTACAGACAATCAGGCGAAATATTTCGGGCTAAAACCTTATAGTCAACTCAGTCCAATGATGGAAAAGTGCGCTCTGATAATCCGCGCCAACGAGTCTTATGAAAAAGGAGAAAAAGATTTAGAAACATTCACAGGAATCCCAGTTTCTCATAGTACCTTACAGAGATTAGTAAACAGCCAAGAATTTGAATTGCCTACATCTAAACAAGGAGTCCAAGAAATTACCTTAGATGGAGATAAAGTCAGGCTACGAAACGAAAACAAGGGTGAGCCATGTTATTAGAAAGATTATAAAGCCGTGTGTTTAGATAATGTTTATGGCAGAGCATTCTTTCAAAATAATCAAGATTTAATTGATTGGAGTAATCGCCAAAAATTGCTACATTTTATATATTGTATAGGGGATAGTCATCCCGGAATTTGGAACTTGTTTCAAGAAATTGGAGGGACTGAACAAAGACAAAAAATCTTAGATTGGTATCATCTGAAAGAAACTTTGTACAAAGCCGGGGGTTCATTGAAACGATTAAAACAAGCCGAAAGTCTGTTATGGTCGGGTCAAGTTAATGAAGTTATCAATTTATTTAAAGAGTTGAAAAGAAAAGGATTTAAAACATTTTGCAATTATTTAGAGTTCCATCGCAACCGAATAGTTAACTACCGATACTATAAAGAAGAATCTTTAAGTTCTATCGGTTCTGGAACAGTGGAATCAACGATTAAACGGATTGGACGCTTGGGTGAAATTATCGGGAGCGCAGTGGAATATCGAGAGTGTTTCCTCTATCCTTTCTCTTCGCTGTGCTTATCTCAATGGTCAACTTTCTACTTGATGTATCTGCAAAAGTGAGATGCACCCTTTGTCAACTCCTTTGGTATGGTAATTTGTAAAAATGAACGCCAGCCCTTTGCTGACATTTAAGTATTCTAATGAGTCAACTTCATCTTTGTCAGTGATAAAAAGTGACAAAAAGTGAGAAATAGTAGCAACATCTTGGAGAGTGTGCTAAAATCCATCCACAGCAATGTGCGCGTACGATCAAAGTGTCATAAACCATGCGAGCACAACCTCAACTCGGACACTACCTTTAAGAGGATTTAACCCATGACTGTGGATGAAGCTCTCGCCATTGTCGAAACAGTCCTAGATGACGACGAACAGTTAAACGACGTGCAAGAGCTAATTTTCAAACAGTCCTGGGAAGGCAGACAGTCTTATGAGGAAATAGCTAAACTTTCTAAATATGATGAATATATTAAAGCCGCTGGCTATAAACTCTGGAAGTTACTCTCAGACGCTTTTGAGGAAAAAGTAAAAAAAAGTAATATTAAAGCAGTTATAAAACGATACTTGCGGCGCCATCAAGTGACTTTACATCGAACTCAAGTTATAGGAGTTAATCTCAGCGGTGCTAACTTAAGCGGCTCCAGAGTATTATTCGCAAACTTAAGTGAATCAGATTCATCGGCAGATTTACACGGTGCAATTATAACTGATAATAAGACGGCATCAGATAAAATCATCAAGGTTGAAGACGCACATAACGAGGGAATTTTGTCGAGCATAAAAGAACGCATTTATCACTGGAATGATTTGCGCTTTCACAGCCAAGAACCAGTTAAAATAGCCGAAGCGCTCGATCGCACAAACACCCTCTTTTTCCCTAACTCCAAAGCCCACCTCACAACACCCGCAGGCCGACAAAACCAAGAACCAGATTTCCTCATATTCCACCAAGACAAATGGGGTATTCTGGAAATATGCCATCCCGACACAGAAAAAGATGAAACGCGCGATCGCCTGTTTGCATCCCACATTCCGCAGATATTCAAGCAGATTTAATTTCAAAGAAATTCAGAATTGCCAAAACCTCAAATGATTGCTATGCAATCATTTGAGGTTTTTTTAAGGTATAATAATTTGTGCCAGTATAGCAACCTTAAAAACTATGAAAAAGCCCTCTGAAGCTATAAATATCGTAAATTTAGACCATTTGGGA
>NZ_JAUBSB010000142.1:0-2482 GCF_036702135.1 Microcoleus sp. LAD1_D3
GTGCGATTCGTTTAACCTAAAATAAGGCTTTAAATCCTTATGGGATGGTTAACCTAGCTGCATAGGCAGTTAGTGATAACTGGTTACATTTGCAGGTACACCGCTGTGCGGTTAGTCCTGTCCCTCAAGTGCAGAGGTGAAAGCATACCCCCTAATGTATTGGCTAGCAACTAATAGGTTAAAGCGGGGGTAAAAGGTAGAACTACTAGGAGCCGAACCCGGTAACTACCGAGCAAGAGTCCATGCGTAGCGCAAGCAAAGATGTGGTCGAACCATCGTAAGCAGTAATGGTGTAATGGCTCAATCAAGAATAAACCCGTTGAAAGATACGGTAAAGACTGATTAACACCAAGCCAAAAGGCAAGGATAGGGCGTAAGCGTTTTCAATAACGACTTATCAGCACCGCCCGTAAACCCGGTGGATAGTATCACGCTAAAGACTCAAACAATGTGTAATCGGAACGAAGTAACTCTCTTAAATCTCTGGATAGGTCGATATTCAGTAAGTAGCTAACGAATGGTTTAAGAGAGAGGGATTGTATCAAAAGCGAATGCCTCACTGTAATGGTGTGGATAGGCTGACAGATACACGGTAATTCCAACGGAATAGAATAAGTAGCAATGAACATATCTAAAACGCTGAACAATCAGACGGTGGAGTGGAAAGACATCAATTGGCGAAAGCTAGAGCGGGTGACTTTTAAGTTGCAAAAGCGAATATTCCAAGCGAGTGAACGTGGGAATGTTAAAGCAGTTCGCAAACTTCAGAAGACCCTGATTAGGTCTTGGTCTGCAAAATGTATTGCGGTACGTAGGGTGACACAAGATAACCAAGGTAAAAATACGGCTGGTGTGGATGGCATTAAATCACTAAATCCAAAGCAACGTACTAACCTGGTTGATAAGTTAAAGTTGGAAGGCAAGGCAAAACCCACTCGTAGGGTTAATATTCCCAAACCCGGAACAACCGAAACTAGACCATTAGGAATACCTACAATAAGCGACCGCGCATTGCAAGCGTTAGTTAAACTAGCGTTAGAACCAGAATGGGAGGCAAAATTCGAGCCAAACTCTTACGGTTTTCGACCAGGACGCTCATGTCACGATGCGATTCAAGCAATATTTGACTGTATCAAGCAGAAAGCCAAGTATGTACTAGATGCTGATATTGCCAAATGCTTCGACCGTATAAACCACAAAGCATTACTCGAAAAAATAGGTACATATCCCACCTTAAACCGTCAAATCAAATCATGGCTCAAGGCGGGACACTGTGACCAGGGCAGTATGTTCCCTTCTAACGAGGGTACACCACAGGGCGGGGTAATTTCGCCCCTACTTGCGAATATTGCCTTGCATGGTATTGAAGAAAGAGTAAAGCAATACGCGGAAACCTTGGTGATAATCACATCTGGAGGACATAAATTAAACAAACTCCTAAGAAGAGAATCACTGAGTTTAATCCGTTACGCTGACGACTTCGTGATAATTCATCAGGATTTGAACGTAGTTCTAAAATGCCAAGAGATAATTGCTGAATGGTTAAGTGACATGGGATTGGAGTTAAAACCAAGTAAGACAAAATTAACCCACACCCTTAACGAATTAAATGGAAATGTTGGGTTTGAGTTTTTAGGGTTCCACGTACAACAGTACAAAACGGGTAGATACCGATGTGCTAACAATACATACGGGGAGCCACTAGGTTTTAATACACTAATCACACCCTCAAAAATCAAGGTAAAAACACACTTAGCCAAGATTGCAGAAGTAATAGACACCCATAAAACCGCCCCACAAGCCGCTTTAATTAGTAGGCTGAACCCAATTATTAGGGGATGGTCAAACTATTACTCAACGAAAGTTAGCAAGGAAACCTTTTCAAAGGTTGACAACCTAATTTATGACAAGCTAAGAGCCTGGGCAAGAAAAAGGGGAAAAGGGAGCATCAATAAAAACAAATACTGGAGAACAGTAGGCGATAGGAATTGGTGTTTCAGTACCGAGGATGGGATGGAATTAAAACGGCATTCAGATACGCCAATCGTAAGGTATATCAAAGTAAAAGGTGCTGCCAGTCCATTTGATGGTAACTGGATTTATTGGAGTAAGCGAAGAGGTGAGTTCCCAGATACACCTAACAGAGTGGCAACACTTTTGAAGAAACAAAAGGGTATTTGTCCTCACTGTGGTTTGTACTTTACCTGTACAGACATTGTAGAAGTTGACCATATTAAACCGACATCGTTAGGTGGAAAAGACACCTATGACAACCTACAACTTCTGCATAAACATTGCCACGACACAAAGACAGCAACAGATGGGTCAATACACTCTAAAGAAAGTGTCAAAACCCGATAGCGTGTCTTGAATCGTATCCATAACAAGGATAGAATTATCAAGGAGCCGGATGAGGTGAAAGTCTCACGTCCGGTTCTGAAGGAGAGGTAGAGGTGGCAACGCCTCTATCGACTCTAACAAA
>NZ_JAUBSB010000143.1:0-2424 GCF_036702135.1 Microcoleus sp. LAD1_D3
ATATGAGGACGACCAGACATTGTAATTCTCTCCTTTACTTTTTACACAAGTCTATCACATCTTTAAAAAAATGGTATGAGGTTTGAGTTGGCACTAATTGCAGAATATTTTCTTCAAGCTTAACATCAGAAGCTCTGGGTTTTCCAGAAACTAAATCTCGACAGGAAGCCTGGTCATTAAATCTATGACTGTTGCCATTTTTCCTGCCAACTACCCTTTAGGTATATCTTCCAGACTTTTGAGCTTGCAAAATAATGCTTCGAGTGTTGAGCTATCCACTATCCAAATTCGGGGAAATTTGGTCAAAGCAAATTGAATGCTTTCTGCTAAAGGTCTGTGGTTTCTCTTGTACCAAGCAGTTCTTAAACTTGGTAATAAATTTTTGAACACTCCTTCAAATAATGTGGCAGGAAAACTTAAAAATCTTTGAGACATTGCTTGTTGAGTGACTGTCGTGGGTTGGCACCACAAAAAACCTTCTCTTGCCAACATTCTTGTGAGTTCTGTCACCCCCGCTACATCTCGCCACAGTAGAGTTAATACTGCTGCTACCATCAACGGTAGGTTAAGAATTCTCTCTCGTAAACCCAGTTGACGGTAGTAATTTTCTTGTGAGGTGATGGATGGCTGGTGTTAATAATGCCGATAGTTGCGAGGCAATTGCCTCATCTTCCACCATCGGTCTTGTTGTTTTTTTGGCGTGGTCACGGTTGGTTTTTTGACTTTTAGCCATATTTACTGACCTACACAATCGCTCAATTATTTGTCAATTATATCGTTTGATAATACCAACACGATGCAACTATTATCACTGGCCCCGACGCTGCCGTGCGCTGGCGGTGCAACTATAATCGATCGCCCGCCCGCAATGCCTTTCGAGCGAACAACTTATTAATAATAATAATCGCTGCCGGTGGGAGAGTCCGCCAACGGCGGACTCTCCCCCCCCTTACCCCTTGTTTGATTATCATTATTATTCAATTATATTTATACACAAAGAGGTATTGACAAAATCTACTCCCTTTTAATTTGTTACCAATGGGGTAGTATTGCTAATTACCCACATCACTGAGGAGCCGGATGAGGTGAAAGTCTCAAGTCCGGTTTTGTAGGCGAGGCAGGTAGGAGACTACGTGACCTTAGCCAGCTCAGTGTTTCACAACTATTGCTTTTGATGCTTGACGTATTTTGGTACATCAAACCCGTTTATGCGTAAGTCATCAAATATTTACTTGCTCGATCGCACACTGCACCTATACAATAATGTTGTTAGCGATTTTTGAGTTGGGTGCGTAACTCAGTTGGATAGAGTAGCTGCCTTCTAAGCAGCGAGCCGCAGGTTCAAGTCCTGCCGTACCCGTTAATAAAACCTAATAGCATCAAGGGTTTGAGCCGTTCTTTACCGCAAAGGAGAGAGTGGCTCAAACCTTATTTGTTGTGCATGTGTTGTGCGTTTGTTGTGCAAGACAATTGCACAACAAACGCACAACACTGCCTATCTGGGTCAGGTGGTATCCCGGCATCCTGTCGGTAGACGCGGGTTAGCTCTCCAAGCCTAGTATTTCCAAGAACGTCCCCACGTCTGCAAAGTCCGCTCTGGATTTTTTACGCCGCGCTTTTAACTCATTGAGCAAGTCGGCCGGTTCTGGAAATTTTGCCACGGTCGGAGCTGAGTTTTTATTTGCTTCCTGATCGCGTCGCACTTCCTTGAGCTCTTGCTCCAACATCTGCGCCTTCAGTCCTATATCGCCGTTGCGCTCGTGTAACTGATTCAGCTCTGTATCCCATTCTGCAAGCTGCTTGTTGGCGACTTTCAATTCCTGCCTGAGCGATTCATCGTTGCCATCGCTCAGGGCACTCAATTTTCCCAGCCGTTCCTCAATGGCGGCCATACGCTCCATCACGGGGTCGAGGCGATCAGCTACAGCCTTGTCTACAGTTTCTGCCATAGCTGTAGACAAGGCTGTAGACACGACGCTGTTATTGTTTCGTGTAGACAAATCTGTAGACACCGTAGACAGGGCTGTAGCGTCATCCTGTGTAGACACTGTAGACATCGTTGTAGACGTGCCTGATATTTCCTTGAGAATGCGTTGTGCAGCTTGACTGACCGACTCGCCCTCTAGTCTTTGAGCTTCTATCCTGTTCAGGAAGTGACCGGAAGCCCTGAACGATAGGACTTGACTTTGACTCATTGTAGACACCTGTGTACAGTATTTGTCTACAATAACGGATAACTGTCTACAGTGTCAACATATTGTCTACAAAACTTGTAGACATGAAAATCCCCGCATAGGGACGGGGTTTAGCCGTCAATCAGAGATAACCGCTGCCAATGAGCACAAGCTTATACCATTTTTTTAAAGATGTGATAGAGATAAAGAATGTAAAATCCAAGACCATCCGGTGAGAAAACCAATGACG
>NZ_JAUBSB010000144.1:0-2311 GCF_036702135.1 Microcoleus sp. LAD1_D3
GTTTTTGGCTGGCATTTTTGTAAAAATTGACTAAACTTAATTTTTATTATACCCTATTTAAAGGTACAACAGCTTACTTGCTGTGTTTCAATTTTTATCTTGTCTTTGAAAAATCCCGTACCACAACAACAACAACACTCGGGACGTAAAATTTCCCAGCGAGCTACTCTACCAAACCCTTTACGAGTTTTTCCCGGATGCCCAGGTTGTCCTCCCGGTTTCCGTTTTGGAGCTTGGCTTTCACCATCAGAGAGCTCAGGTTTTTTTTCGGATTTTTTGAGGATGTCCCCAGATGGTGGTTTTGATGATGTTTTGCTGTCTAAATCTCTACTCGCCTTGAGTTTTCCTATTTCTTGTTCTAGCTCTAAAATTCTGGAGTTTAGTTTAATTGTGGCGCTCGCCTGCTCGACAATGATTTCCACCAGTTGTTCCGGAGCCAACTGTATCAGGATTTCACGGTCTAGTTCAACAGGCAGGTTTTTTTCCATAATTGTAATATTCCGCCGAGAATGTCACACTTGTCAATACCCTCTGACCTGAATCCTTACGGGGGAGGTAGTAATAATGCTAATCATTATATTTTCCAAGAAGATTTGCAGAAATTAGTTAATGAAATAGGAATTGAGATCAGAATTGCTCATTACCCTCCTTATACATCTAAATATAATCCCATAGAAGATCGACTTTTTCCTCATATTACCAGGGCTTGTCAAGGAGTAATTTTTACAAGTTTAGAATTAGTCAAATCTTTTGTCGAAAAAACTCAAACTAAAACGGGACTCTCTGTAGGTGTAAATATCCTTAAGAGAGTTTATAAAACTGGTCGAAAGGTGGCTGATAATTTCAAAAATACTATGCAAATTGTTTTTGACGAATATTTGCCCAAATGGAATTATCGAGCCGTACCCCAACCTAAGTAATTCATTAAGTTATTTATTTTTCATTCCTTATCGTTGTCAAATAACCACTGTTGTTGGCGATAGACTTCTGTGAGGACTAGCAAGGTTTTATATTGCTTTTTGCTCATACATAATTTCTAGGGTGACACCTGACTCGATTATCTGTTGAATATGAGCTAGGTTTCTTTTGATATATTGGAGGCGTTTTTTAATTGCCTGTCTTTTTTTTTAGTGGGTCGTCTTTGTTTCGCCACTGCTACAGCACTTTCGGATGTTATGAGGTACAGTAGCAGCAATTAGTAAACCAGTTTTTAAGATGTTTCGGATTAATCAAGTCAAGAGCCACAGCAATTATCGTGTCAACCATTTTAGTGCTGGTTGGTGAAAACTGGATCAATAAAGATTTGAGTTGCGACCACCATAATTCAATTGGATTAAAATCAGGAGAGTATGGGGACAAACACAAGATAGAAGCACCCACCGCTTCAATCATAGGCTTAATTGAATCTACTTTATGCGCTGGTAAGTTATAGTCATTTCAAATAAAAAAAAGACACTCTTGAGCGCAGTAGGCACAGATGAGTTCATCTAAAGATGTGCCAGGAGGAGCATACATTCTGGCTCGCTTTAAGGCACTAAAATCGTGTTCAATATCGTTCAGGTCTGGAGAATATTTTGGGAGAAAAAGAACTTGATGCTCCGTTTCCTCTACCAGTTCTCGGATGGCTGTTTTTCGATGAATCGGTGCATTATCCATGATTAATATAAATGGCTCCGTCAGAGAGGGTAATAAATATAAAGATAACCACCCTTCAAAACCTTCTGCATTAAGGCTGCCCGTAAAAACCATTGGGGCAATTAAGTCCTTTTTTCCTTTCAGTCGAACCGCTACTAGATTTTCTCTTTTCCCCCGTTTTCCTGACTTTTCGCCCCAGATTTTTTTGCCTCTTTTTGACCAGCCAAATGCACAATCTTGAAACTCTTCAAATCCTGACTCATCAATAAAAACCCGACTTTGATTTCCCGATACTTTAATCAATTCTCTCAGATATCTGTAGTATTTCATTCTTGCTTCTCGGTTTCTCTCCTGGTAACGAAGTTCTTTTTTTTTTCGAGTAATTTTCATTTCTTTAAGAGCATAAGATATGGCACTTGGTCTTACCCCAAACTTCTTGGCTCGGTCGATTAATCTGGCATCTGGATTCTCTTTTACATCCTTTTCTAAGGCTTGCCAATCTAGTTTTCTCTTACGCCTTTTTACCTGTGTGGCTAAGCAGGTCGGTCCGACCCAGCCACCGATATATCGTTGCCCTTCCTACCTGAAAAAGTCCGGCCGCTTGAGCGATACGACCGCCATTTTCTACATAATCCACTACTCTTTTTCTCAAATCAATACTGTAAGACATTTTCCT
>NZ_JAUBSB010000145.1:0-2242 GCF_036702135.1 Microcoleus sp. LAD1_D3
TGATTTAATTATCCACAGTGGCTCAAAGTCAAGCGAGCATAAGCCATTGGGCTATATAAAAACTGTCCGGACTATTGCTCTATCACATCTTTAAAAAAATGGTATTACCTGGATCGTTAATGGTTTAAATGCGTAACAGCTTATGAGGACTAATGAGTTCTTCAGTCCTCTGTGAGAGGACTTTAGCTATGAGACAGGGAATTCATTCCCTGGCGGACTGTTGGGTCAGCGGGAGGACTGGCGAACTAAAAGCTTAAGTTGACACTAATAGGTAGCGGGGAATCACTTCGGCGCACCTCAATGTCGTCGTAGGGTTCGCGCTGTACACTTTACGGGAAATCAAATAATACCCTAAAAATCAAAATAAATATAAGGCAAACCGCCTTCGGGAGCCAACACCCAAACCGCATACAAACAAAGTGGCACTAACACCAATTTTATAGGCCAATTTAACTCCAACTTCAAACCCCGACTCAACGCATAATTCCCCAGCATCGCCACAGCCAAAGCAGCCAACATCCAAGTTAAATGTACTCTTTCCAAACCCAAAGCTTCCACATAAACTTTATCTGCAAACTGCACGTCAGCAGGGTGCCCCCACAAATGCGAAATCGCCCATCCAGAATCCTTTAAATCGGGAAGTCGGAAAAAAATCCAAGTACCAAAAACCATCGCCTGAGTCAATAGCCAACCGATCGCAATCCCGATCGGATTTTCCCACAAAAACTCGCTCCGCAACCGCTTAAACAGCACATCAGTCAACCTGTGAACCGCCAAAGCTAAACCGTGTAAACCCCCCCACACAATAAATCCCCAAGCTGCCCCGTGCCAAATTCCCGCAATTAACATGACGATCGACAAATTCAGACAAGTGTGCCACAAACCGACTCGCGAACCGCCCAAAGGAAAATACAAATAATTGCGTAGCCAATCGCCTAAAGTCATGTGCCAGCGTCGCCAAAAATCAGCTATGCTGGCACTAAAATAAGGAAAATCAAAATTTGGTGGCAAATACCAACCCAGCAGCAAAGCAGTACCGCGCGCCATGTCAACATAGCCACTAAAATCGAGATAAAGTTGCAGCCCGTAAGCAAAAATAGCCAGCCACAAATCCTCGCTACCCGCCCGCTGCAAGTTGGTAAAGCTTAAATCGACATAAATTCCCAAGTTATCTGCGAAAAGACCTTTTTTTACTGCACCAAAGGCGATCGTCCAAAGTCCCTCAGAAATGCGATCGGGCGTCGGAAATTGCTGAGTTTTCAGTTGATATATCAAGTTGTGATACCGAGTAATCGGCCCGGAAATCAGTTTTGGAAAAAACAACTTGTAAGCAGCAAAGTGCAGCAGCGAAGTAGCAGCAGGCGCGCCTCGGTACACGTCAATCAAATAAGCAATGCACTCAAAGCAAAAGAAACTCAATCCCAGGGGTGCGATGACGTGACTTTTCACCCAGTCAGCCCCGTCGATAGCTAAAGGCCAATTTAACAAAGTGCCGATCGAACTCAATAAAAAAGGCACATACTTAAAGCCCAGAAGCAGCAACACATTCAGGCAGATGCCTATCCACAGCAGCAACAAACGGCGGCGGTTCCAAGATTCATTAGCAATCCGCCAATCCAGAGGTTCCCCAATCGCCATCGCCAAGCAGTAATTAAACAAAGCACCAACTAACAGCAGAGGAATGTACCAAATTTGCAGCGAAGCGTAAAAAATTAAACTACCCACCAACATGATGAACAGCCGCCACCACCGCAGCGGAACCAACCAGTAAGCCGCGAACAAAACCAATAGAAACAGGGCATATTGAAGGGAGATGAAAGTCATACCATTTTAGATTTTGGATTTTAGATTTTGGATTTTAGAATTGAGAATGGCTTATTTGGTATGGGTTTGGATTACGAGCCTACTGTTGCATTATTTTTATTAATCGAGACTTTGCTAAGAACGAGATTTATCAGGGATTTTAGCCGATCGCCGACACGAAAACAGGCCCTCGGTAAGTCTCTACTATATAGTCGGCAACTGAGAACTGCTACATTTTACAGCACAAAGGTTAAATGCTGTTGCAAATTAAATAAATCTTGCCTGCTATAAATTAACTCTCTTACGAACAATATAAAATTCGGTGAAAAAAATCTAATAGGACTTACGCATTGACAAAAAACATCATCTATGTATTCTAGACAAGGCCACCACTACTAAAGTTTGCTAAAATCGGCTCACGTATAACTGAAGTGAATAG
>NZ_JAUBSB010000146.1:0-2082 GCF_036702135.1 Microcoleus sp. LAD1_D3
AACCCACATTCCGCAGATGTGTGTGGAATTTTTTATCAGTTGTGAAAAGTTGGAGTCAAAAAGTTTTTCCCTTTAACTTATGCGGTTTTAACGTCACGGGTACCTGTCAGATATCCCGAAATCAACTAAAGTGAAAGAGTTGACTTTTTTTAATAGAATTATGGCGCTTTTTTTCGCGAAATAACTTAGCTTTTTAGCCAAGATAACTCCCGCCAAGAGCTAATCATCTTGACTAATAAATGTGGATTATTCACCAAGATTTACAGCTTAATGGAGAGCGTCATCCACCTGCAAACATTAAATAGTACCGACTGCAATACTGTCCTAAATGCTTTAATACATCTTGACGGTCTTGGGTTAAATTACTGACTTGCTTATCTCCGTTGACCGTCACTAAATGTACCGCTTGAAACATCTGAAATATCCAGCGCATTGTTGGTTTATTGGTGAGTTTCTTTACCTGATTTCTGACTCCCTCATTGGTGGCTTCTAAGTGTTGTCTCAATTTCCTTTGCGCTAGGGTATAAACTAACAAGCACAGTCCCATTATCATTCCTATTGCTTCGACTCGCTCGGGATTTTTCACAAATACGCTTGATGTAAAAAACAATGGATCTTTGATAAATCTAAATCCTCTCTCGTTACTTTGCTGCGCTTTGTATTCTGATAGTATCTGTCGCTCGCTCACCTCTTGAGTGTCTAAGATGTTGGTGGCTAATATAAATCTCCCGGCTGTGATTTGTTCGGCTTCTATTACTGATAACCGGGTTTCTATTTGACCCGTAACTTGATAAACTGTTGGATTTGTTTTGTTCTCTAGTTTCTGCTTGCTTGTCGATTTTTTGACGGGTTTTTCTCGGCATTCAATTTCTGTGATTTGGTGATACTTCCAGGTATCTGATAATCTTTTTATCGCGATTTCTGCGTCGGCTATACACGCAAACTCTTGTCTGAATAGCTTGCGTAGTGAGGAAGAAGCTGATTCTAATTGTTTCTCTACTTGCTGGGCTATTTTTTTGAGGGCTGCTTGTTTTCTGATATCGCTTTCTACTACTATCCATCTTTGTTTGATGTTGGCGTACTCGCTGGTTATGGCTGCTATTTTGTAGCCTTTTATTTGAGCTGATTCCCAGTCTTTATCTTCGATAGCTGAGATTTTTTGTCGGGCTGATTTGATACTTAATGGCACTCTGGTTATCCATTTCATTCCTGCCATTGCTGATAAGTTTTCTGCTGTGTATAAGGCACTGTCTGCTACACAGATTCCGTCGAAAGTCCATTGGTTTTTAAATTCTTTGAGTCGGGCGACAAAAACGCTTTTGTCATCGGCGTTTCCGTCATCTATTTTGAGATACAATGGTACGTCTCCATCACCGCTAACTATGGTGTCAATGATAAATTGTTTGAGGTCGGGTCTTTTGTCTCTTGAGTATCCGTGAACGATTTTTATGGCTTTCATTTCATCGGCTGGGTCTGATGAGTCTGTTTCAATGTCTTGACTCTTTTCCTGACAAGTTTTGTATGCTCCTTCTACTGATATTGAACTGCTGTCTAGATGAACGCTATTCATTTCTACTTGAAATTTCTTTGCTGCTTTTAGGGCGATTGCTGTGAATAATTGTGTCGTTCCAGCTTGATGGTATTTGTCTAATGCTCTCCCGATTCTGTCATCATTTAATTGTTCCGGGGTCACTCCTGATCCGATTAAATGTTCTGTTGCTTTTCCTACGAAAAATGTGTCGAATAGGTAGATTGGGGCGCTCAAAAACCCCAATCCGTTCAAAATTATTGCTTTCATTACTTGTCCGGGGCTGACTGTTTCTTTGGTTTTGATACCCACTTTTTTGTTCACTTCTTCTACCAATTCCATCTCATCTATTATCCCCGCTACTATTCCCAAGTGGTCTAAATTTACGATATTTATCCCTGATAATGGCTGGTTCATGATTTTTAGAGTGGCTTTACAGCAGAAATCTATTATACACTAAAAACTCCCAAACGATTGCACGGCAATCGTTTGGGAGTTTATTGTTGCCGAATCTATCTTGCTTTACCTCTGCTTAAATATCTGCGGAATGCGGG
>NZ_JAUBSB010000147.1:0-2007 GCF_036702135.1 Microcoleus sp. LAD1_D3
GGAGTCGGAGTCGGAGTTTCCGTTGGCGTTGGAGTTCCCGTCGGAGTCGGAGTCGGAGTTTCCGTCGGAGTCGGAGTCGGAGTTTCCGTTGGCGTTGGAGTTCCCGTCGGAGTCGGAGTCGGAGTTTCCGTTGGCGTTGGAGTTCCCGTCGGAGTCGGAGTCGGAGTTTCCGTCGGAGTCGGAGTTTCTGTCGGAGTCGGAGTCGGAGTTTCTGTCGGAGTCGGAGTCGGAGTTTCCGTGGGAGTCGGAGTCGGAGTTTCCGTGGGAGTCGGAGTCGGACTTTCCGTGGGAGTCGGAGTTGGAGTTTCCGTGGGAGTCGGAGTCGGAGTTTCCGTGGGAGTCGGAGTCGGAGGGTTATTTACAAGAATGCTTGCCGTGACGATCGCAGAATCAGCTTTCCCGTCGTTAGCTTTGTAGGTAAAAGAGTCTGTCCCTGCAAAACCAGGATTCGGAGTGTAAATGAAAGAACCGTTAGCGTTGAGGGCGATCGACCCTGTAGCCGGATTTGTCACCAGAATCGCCGTCAGCGGGTCATTTTCCGGGTCTGTATCGTTGATTAAGACTCCCAAACCCGTCACGTTGAGACTCGTATTAAAAGCCGTAGTATAGCTGTCAGAATTCGCAACAGGCGGGTTATTATTGACGCTGATAGTCACGGTAGCCGGTTCAGAGCTCACTATTCCGTCGCTGACTGTGTAGGTAAATGTGTCTGTTCCAGAAAAGCCAGCGTTAGGAGTATAAGTAAAAGAACCGTCTTTGTTGAGGGCGATCGACCCTTTCGTCGGGTTGGCGGCCACTGCAGCAGTTAGTGCGTCTAAATCTGCGTCGGAGTCGTTGGCTAAAACTCCCGGCACTATTTCGCTGAGGACTTTTCCCGCACTGATGCTGTAGGTGTCAGGTTGTGCGATCGGCGGATTGTTAGTGACATTGATATTTGCCACAATTGGTGGTAGGGTAGCAATCCCGTCGCTGACACTATAAGTGAAGCTATCGAGTCCAACAAATCCAGGATTCGGAGTATAAATAAACGAACCATCATTATTCAATTCGAGAGTGCCATTGTTGGGATTTGTGACTTTAGTTGCAGTCAATAAATCACCGTCTAAGTCGCTATCGTTGGCTAAAACTCCTGTCGCAACTGGCACGTTGATGGCTTGATCGTGCAGGGTTTTGTAATTGTCGCTATTTGCCTGCGGCGGCTGATTGCCGACATTAATACCTATCTGAGCAGACCCAGACGTGAAGGTCCCGTCGCTGACGCTGTAGCTGAATACCTCCAAGCCGACAAAACCCGGATTGGGAGTATAGCTAAAGGAACCGTCAGGGTTGAAATTGACCTTGCCGTTACTGGGGACTGATAGCAGTGTGGCACTCAAGGGGTCGCCGTCGGGGTCGAAGTCATTGGCCAGAACTCCGGGGAATTCGACATTGAGAGTCTTGTCGTGAGGAGTGTTGTAACGGTCGCTATTTGGCTGCGGCGGCTGATTGGTGACATTAATACGTATCTCAGCAGACCCAGACGTGAAGGTTCCGTCGCTGACGTTGTAGCTGAAGTTGTCAAAGCCGAAAAAACCCGGATTGGGAGTATAGCTAAAGGAACCGTCAGGGTTGAAATTGACCTTGCCGTTACTGGGAAATGATTGCAGTGTGGCACTCAAGGGGTCGCCGTCGGGGTCGAAGTCATTGGCCAGGACTCCGGGGAATACGACATTGAGAGTCTTGTCGTGAGGAGTGTTGTAACGGTCACTATTTGCCTGCGGCGGCTGATTGGTGACATTAATACTTATTTGAGTGGTCGCAGACGCGAAGGTTACATCGCTGACACTGTAGCTGAATTCCTCCAAGCCGACAAAACCGGGATTGGGAGTATAGCTAAAGGAACCGTCAGGGTTGAAATTGACCTTGCCGTTGTTTGGCAAGGACACCAGTTTGGCACTCAAGGGGTCGCCGTCGGGGTCGAAGTCATTGGCCAGGACTCCGGGGAATACGACATTGAGAGTCTTGTCG
>NZ_JAUBSB010000148.1:0-1986 GCF_036702135.1 Microcoleus sp. LAD1_D3
GGGCCTATCTTTTTTTACCACAAGTGGGTCAACGCCTTACCTTGTCTAGCTTCTAACGGGGTTGTCACCCCCCCAGGTTGAATGCTTATTTGATAGGATTCTGAAAATAGACATACGAATCCTATAAACTGCTGATTTCAGCAATTAAAAACAAGTTCCTTAAACCAGTGAATATAGCTGATTTTCTCACACATAAAAACCTGTAAATATCGTAACTTGTCTAAGAGTTTATTTCCAATAATATCAGGAACTTCAACTAACTGAAGCAACAAATAACAAATCAAACAGGCATAGATTTGTAGCTTAATTCCATTGGTATTTTTAGTAATTAGACGAGCTAATTTTAAATGCATTTTTAAGAATTTCCACAGCAATTCAATCTGCCATCGTCTTCGATAAATTTCTCCAATTTCTTCATTAGTGTATGCTAATTTTCCTGATTCAGGTAAATTAGTGACAAACCTAAATTCAGTCCGTGTTTCTAAATCTGAAAAAGTCACTAATCTTACTTGAACTTTTCGTGGGTCACTCCACACTTCATAAGTTCCATCCTCCTTCATATTGACAGTAGAATTATTCTTAATTCGTATTACAAAATATTGATTTTCTTTTTTCATCAATGCTTGAACACGTTCAGAACTAGAAAAACCTCTATCCATTACAGCAACTCCATTTTGAGGTGTGGCTGCTATGGTTTCATCTCCATACAGACTGTCATGACCTTGACCAAAATGAATGTGTACTCCATCAATTATTTCCCGTTTATTGTCCGTTCCAGCAAATATTTTTACTTGATGGTATTCCTGTTGCCATAGTAATTTACTTGTTAACGTAACTATCGTTAATCTAAAGGAAATAAACTCATCCTATCTTTGCTGATTAATTGACGTTTTAGATCCCCTTGCAATCTTTCAAATATTTTTACAAAAACCTCAATATCTCTATGCTTACTAGCCTTTGAAAAAGTTGATATATCTAGGGAAATATCTCGACTGTTTAAACGGGAAAATAGGGAACGCATAGTATCGAGACTTTGGTCAAAACTGAACCCTAGCCAGCAGGAGACAAATGTGAAGCTATCTAAAACAGGATAATCATCTTTGGGTAAATGGGCGAGATACCGTTTGACAATTTTGGGGAAGTTAGAAAATAGCATTTTAGTTGATTATTAATAATTTATAAGTCTACAATTATACATTGCTCTGCCAATTTTAGCAATCTTTTCCTATCATTCAACACTTCTGTTTTGGTTCTGTTGGAATAAGCTGTAATTCTTAAATGCTTCGTCAATCCGCTTAACAAACTTTCCCCCAATTTTTTGATTGTTCAAACCTGGAAGCTGGATGAGTTTTTTAAAGTGACGGCGTAGATGGGCTAAACATTTCTGTTGAGCTTTCACGTCATAACCGTTATAAACTGAATAATCGTCCGAGCTAAGTACACCACTCTAGTTCAAACCGAGAATGGTTTCTAGTTCGGCACGATATCTTGTATCCGCAGCATGGAATAAAGCGAAGTTTGTATTCGCAAAAATCCATAACCATTCTTTCACACTCTTGACAACCCAAGGTGTCTCATCGCAGTGAATATTTGGCTGTGTTTGCTGTATCCAATTTTTCAGAGAGCTAACGCTTTTGTTAACTGCTGCATCTATTCTTTCATTAGTGGTTACTAATGTTCCCACCCCGATTTCTATCTGACCTAGTTCCCACAAAAGCTCTTGTTGTTTTTCATAGGATAGATGCCCGTAGTTATTTATCCATCCTACAAAAGCCTGTAGCCTTACTCCTATATCTTGTCCTGGAACTAGATCGGGTGACCAATCGGATGCTTGTACATTTCCACAATGCTCACACACACAAGTATGGCGCTGATACTCCGCTATTTCTATTGGGCGCTCTACTAACTGTGCTAAGCTGTTGCACATTTAAACTGTGATACAAGCATTGCCCTTATTTTTGATTTTGCGACCCCATTTAATTATTA
>NZ_JAUBSB010000149.1:0-1935 GCF_036702135.1 Microcoleus sp. LAD1_D3
GAGTAGTTCCCAGGACGACATTTTCTTAGACATTCCCGCCATAAGTTAGACAATTGGAGTATACTGAGATAATTCACTCAAACAAACCCAATATGTCCAATTATGTACCACCAAGAATCGCTGTTCAACGACTCGGAGTATGTTCAAAAACCCTTGAACGGTGGGAACAAGAAGGGAAAATCAAAGCGTACCGAACGCCTTCAGGACAGCGGAGATATGACTGCGACTCAGTTGTCAATATTCCATCTACTAAACCAACAATCCTCTACGCCAGAGTTAGCAGTCGAAGTCAAAAAGCCGACCTTCTACGACAGGCTGACTTTCTTTTGTCTCGCTACCCCGGATGCGAAATTATCCAAGACATCGGGAGCGGACTTAACTTCAAAAGGAAAGGTCTTATCGCCCTACTGGAACACATTTACACAGGCGACATCGGAATGGTTGTCGTTGCCTCAAAAGATAGATTATGCCGATTCGGATTCGATCTTATCTCATGGTTTGCGGAGCGGGGCGGGTGTAAGATTCTGGTTCTCAACAATAGTTCACTTAGTCCAGAAAGAGAAATGGTTGAAGATATACTCGCCATTATCCACGTCTTTAGTTGCCGATTGTACGGACTCAGAAAGTACAAAAAGCAAATCATTGAAGACACTGACGTACCGAGTTTACCCAAAGGGGGAAACGAAGAAAGTCTGGATGCTGAGGATTCACGCCAATCGCAAAGTGTATAACAATGCAATCGCGTACCTAAATCAGCATCAGGGAAAATTTACCTACTACACTGTAGATAAGAAAACTAACCAACCAGTCCTGAAGACGAACGGTAAACAAGCATTTCGTAGTTTCTGTAAAACTCTAGATTACGAGATAGTTCCTGAATGGTGCAAAGAATTAGGAATAGCGCATAGTTTAGATAATTCACTTTTCGAGGCTTATACGGCTTGGAAGAAAACTGACAAACAGCCTGCTCAATTAGGCAGAGGAAAGAAAGCAAAACCCAATCCTTTGGTTGGACTGAAGTTAGCTCGATTTAGATCGATTCGTGACCAAAAACAGACAATTCAGTTTGACCCGGGTGACTATAGAAACGGTCATCTAATGGCGAATGCTAGTAAGAATCTGGAAAAACCTCTATGGACTGGACAAAACTATTGCTTGGTTAACTACGACAAAGCCGTAGAAGTTACCTATAACAAGGGACGCTGGTTCGTGAATATGCCCGTAGAGATGGACATTCCTGATCCTAAAAATGGTGGAATGACTATTGCGCTCGACCCCGGACTGCGCTGTTTTTTAACTGGATTTGATGGCAATTCTTTTACTGAATTCGGGAAGCACGACTTTGGGAAAATTGCTAGATTGTGTCAGCACTTAGATAAGATGCAGTCAAAACTTGGACGCTCAAAGAGCGGTCAGTTTTCTCGATTGCGCTATCGCCTGAGACAAGCGATGGAGAAAGTTAGGACTAAGATTAAAAATCTACGTTCTGAAATCCATAAACAAGTAGCAAGTTATTTGGCGCGGAATTACGATGTCATTTACCTGCCCACTTTTGAAACTTCTCAAATGGTGGCAAGAGGTAGTCGCAAGCTTAATTCTAAGTCGGCGAGGGCGATGATGACTTGGGCATTTTATCAGTTCTCGCAAACTTTAGAGCATCTCTGTAACCGTTACGGTTCGAGATTAGTTAGAGTAACGGAAGAATATACTTCCAAAACTTGTACAAAATGCGGTCATATTCATAGAAAGTTAGGTGGGTCTAAAACCTTTAGATGCCCTAATTGCGGTTATGAAATACCCCGTGATTTTAATGGCGCTTTGGGAATTTTCCTCAAAGCTTTGTGGGATACCACCATACTCTCAGACTTGTCTGATGAGTGTGCTATATTCAGATTTTCGCCGATTGTCGGAGATTGTCTGGATTAAAAGTATCAG
>NZ_JAUBSB010000150.1:0-1922 GCF_036702135.1 Microcoleus sp. LAD1_D3
GGCTGCGATGAACAATGACTATATGATGCAGATTCTCAAATGCTTTTGTCAAGCATGATTGAGCTGCTCTTACCCTGGCTGCTATTTCAACTGAGAACTTTTTGGGGCGACCAAAAACAGAAGAGATTTTTTAACAAATTTTCCAGACCGCCCTTTTTATATTGAAAGAGCCAGCGATGAATTGTCGCCTCACTTTTCCCTAAAACTGCCGATACTTCCCGCACAGTTTCTAGTTATTTTGACTGAAATAAATAAAGCATTTGGACTTTGTTATAAGCTAGGATTCTTTTTTGTTGTTTGAGTATTTCTCGCAAACTTTCTACAGATTCGGTAATCTTTATAGAACCCATTTGACATCTTTGAGGCTGCGACTCGATCGCCCGTTGTCTGTCGAGCGTCAAAATATCTCAAATGGGTTCAAAGAACCGCTATTGACAGGATGCTCTTTTATATCTTGCCCTTTTTGTCAAGTACAATTTATACCAAATTAGATGAGCTTACCCTGGGAGGATTTCCCTCTCGTTATAGAACCTATTTGGGATCTAGTGATTTGCTAGTGCCAACCGTTGCTTTGCTAAGCGTTTGAGCATGAGCCGAATGAAACACACATTGAGCTTAGCCGTCGCATTCTCCAGCGTCCGCTCGAAATTCTTGACTAAACTCTTATACCATTTTTTTAAAGATGTGATAGACTTGTGTAAAAAGTAAAGGAGAGAATTACAATGTCTGGTCGTCCTCATATAAAGATTACCGAATCAGTAGAAAACTTACGAGAAATCCTCAAAAATCAAAAAATAATTCTAGGTTATAACGTAAGGATTCAGGTCTGAAAGAAGGGAATAAGCTCAGGCCGAGCCAAGTCACAAGAATGGGCAGAAATAGCCTCACGGAAAAAAGCCATTACTGAACGAGCTTGAAAACGACAGGTTTGAATTACACTCAGCAGATCAGCCGTTTCCTCAAATCGTTTCATTGAACGAGAGCCGCCAGAAACTTTGCGTTTCGTGACAGCTAGCCGTAGGGAACGTTCTGCTAAATTATTATCAGGAGGAACCGAGGGGTCATTGAGAAAATACCACCATTGTTCTGCCTTATCCCGTAAGGATTTTAGTAACAAACCTGCAGCATAACCAACTTTGCCCAACCAAGTGGTCAAAGTTTGATTCAATCGTATTGTGAAATCCTGAGCCCACGAGTCGTAGGTGAGTTGATCCTTCGTCTTTCGCCAGGACTCATGGGCGATAAAAGCTTCATCAATTAATGACAGAAATATTTGAGCGACTTCTGCATTATTGTTGCCAGGAAGGTCCAGCACTTTCTTGAAATGCCGTCGTAAATGAGCCAGACACTTCTGTTGGGCTGTGATTGTGCCACCATTATAAACACTGAAATCATCTGAGCTTAAGACTCCAGCAAATTCTGTACCCAGCATGGTTTCTAGTTCCACCCGCCCCCTGGTATCTGCGGCATGAAATAAACAGAATCCTTCTCCACTAGCCGTCCATAGCCATTCTTTGACTCCCATGACACACCACGGGGTTTCATCTACATGAACATTTGATTGAAGAGGTGCCCATTTCCACAGTGCATTGAGCGCTGGCTTGACTGCTGCTGCTACTCGTTGATTGGTTTTTTGGAGTGTTCCCACTCCCACTTCTATCGTGCCGAGTTCCCACAAAAATTCAGTCAGCTTGGCGTAGGAAAGATGTCCATAATTGCCAAGCCAGACTAAGAGTGCTTGGAGATTAACGCTCAAGTCTTGTCCTGGAACTATTCAAGCGGGGTGGTTCTCCTGTGACTACTGCACCACATTCTAGGCATTTACACGATTGTGTCTGATATTCAACGACCTCGATTGGTTTTGCTACTAGACTTGCTACTTGCTGTCTGTGGATGTTAATTACTTCACTTAATTCTTTACT
>NZ_JAUBSB010000151.1:0-1901 GCF_036702135.1 Microcoleus sp. LAD1_D3
TTTTTTTCAAAGTGAGTTCCTGCTTTTTGAGGAATCGGCACATGGCACTCTCGCTCAACCATACTCCTGTTTTTTCGGGCCAATACTCACAGTATTCTGAAGCGTGTGTAATCTGGATACTGAGCTACAGAAATTAACGATATTTTATTTAAAAACAAGGATGGTATAGAATCTGGGGAAATAATAGTATTGTTTTTAGATCAATACTCCGGACACTTTTTAAAGAGGGATGCGATGCCTTCGGCAAGCAACGCTTACGCAATACAGCAGAGAAGTGCAAAAAGTGAGTGCAATCTGAATCAAAAATAAACAGAAAAAAAGGCACTCTTTTCGGTTAAGCTATAAAAACACACAAGCTCAACAGATTGCCTTATGAATATTATGGAATCCATCTTACAACAAATGCCAGGGATTAGTCAACCCAAAAGAAGTTTTTAATCACTTTATTTTCAACTATTTTGCTGGTCTATGGCAAGGTCAACTTCACGAATCTCAGTCGTTATAGCTGTTTGAGTGAAAAAACCTACCGTCGTCACTTTCTCAAAAGCTTTAACTTTCCACAATTTAATCAATATTTTCTTAAAGAAGCCTTAAACCCTGAACACACAATTATTGCTGTTATTGATTGTTCTTTTTTAAGAAAAAGCGGCAAAAAAACTGACGGTAAGGCTTATTTTTATAATGGTGTAGCTGGCAAATCGGAACAGGGGTTGGAAGTTTCTGTGATTTCTATTGTCGAAATTGAGACTCGTTTATCTTATAGCTTAAGCGTACAACAAACTCCGTCACGTCCTCAAATAAAGTCGGTGAAAAAACTGCCACAAAATCCGAAGAATTGCTGGTCTAAGAAATCTTGCAAAAAACAGGAGCCTCAAAGCTCAACGCCTGACATCACAAGAGTTGATGACTATGCACAACATCTAAAGAATACTCGTTATTTCTTCCCCACTTCTGTACGTTATTTGGTGGCTGATGGCTATTACTACCGCTCTAAATTCTGGGATGCTGTGCGGGAGTTAAATTTAGACTTTATTGGCAAATTAAGAGTTGATGCTAACCTACGCTATCTTTATACAGGTGAACAAAAGAAACTGGGAGCTCCACGTAAATATGATGGCAAGGTTGACTGCCATGATTTGAGTCGTCTTAATTTTGTTAAAGAAATAAAACCGGGAGTTTCATTATATACATTGGAGGTGGGTCGTTGTTGTTTAAATTGCCAAATTAGTTTTGCTTGTATCTCGGAGGTTCAAGCCAACGGGACAATCAAAAATGCTTTATTATTTAGCACTGATGTTCACTTACCGCCTGAGCAAATTGTTGAATATTATCAGGCTCGTTTTCAGATCGAATTTATTTTTCGTGATGCCAAGCAATTTACGGGATTGTCTGATTGTCAAGCTCGTCATTTACCACGGCTTGATTTTCATTTTAATGCCAGTCTTATTGCCTTAAATTTAGCCAAACATCAACTCTCTAGTTGTCATTCATCTGCCAAGTCGTTTGTGTTTTCAATCTGTTCTTATAAACGCCTAGAATTCAATAAGCATCTACTTTGTACCTTTATTGATAAGTTAGATTTAGACCGGGATTTGATTTTAAATCACCCTAACCTTGCTTCAGTCTTGTCTTATGGTACTTTAGCTGCTTAAAAACTGTCCGGAGTATTGTTAGATGAATGTCATCTACTGGAGTTTAGACTAATAAAAGCTGGCTCAGCTAGAAACTGAGGCCGAAAAAATCTATTGTGCAGCTAAATATATGTGATTAAGAAGTCAAATTTCGATGATTTTGGAACTGACCCCGACCCTTGTTCACTACTGGATAAGCTGTTGCACATTTAAACTGTGATACAAGCATTGCCCTTATTTTTGATTTTGCGACCCCATTTAATTATTAAT
>NZ_JAUBSB010000152.1:0-1897 GCF_036702135.1 Microcoleus sp. LAD1_D3
AATAACCACTGTTGTTGGCGAGCGACTTCTGTGAGGACTAGCAAGGTTTTATATTGCTTTTTATTCAGACCTTCTAGAGCGTCGGTTCAGTATTAGGAGTTGACAAAACTGGATTAGTATGATATGGCTGGAAAAGCCTTTTCAATTCTAACAATCAGGAAGAAGGAAGAAATCTTATGCGTCCTCCCTTATGGCATCCTCCTATTGAACTCTCACAAAGAGAAGCGTTGATTATCAAACGCATTAAACGAGCCAAGTTATTCACGTTTCTTCGACTGAACCGTTCATTCATATTTAATGATGAGTTTCAAGAAGAACTTGCTACAATTTTTAAAGACAGCACAGTGGGTCACAGCCCAATTCCTCCTGCACAAATTGCCTTGGCAATTATTCTGCAAGCCTACTTAGGCATTTCTGATGATGAAGTAATTGAAGAAATGCTCATGGATCAACGTTGGCAGTTAGTTCTTGATTGTCTCAATTGTGAAACTCCCCCTTTTAGCAAGGCCACTTTGGTTCGATTCAGAAAGGGCTTAATTAAAAAAGAACTGGATCAACGTTTAATTGACCGCACCGTAGAAATTGCCAAACAAAAAGGTGGATTTGGCTCATCTCAACTTAAAGTGGCTTTAGATTCATCCCCGTTATGGGGAGCCGGGAAAGTCGAAGATACATATAATCTATTGGGTCATGCTTTGCGTAAGGCGGTGAGTGTGATAGCTGCTGTGCAGGGGAGGGAGCCAGCAGAAATTGCCCATGAAGCAGGTGCACCCATCCTTAATAGTTCCAGCTTAAAAACAGCCTTAGATTTAAACTGGGATAATCCAGTAGAGCGTCAAAATGCACTCTTAATTATCCTAAATAGCTTAGATTCTGTAGAAGAATGGATGCAAAGCCAGTCTGATTGTGATGAGTTTGAAGTGGCTCAACAAACTCTAGATGTTGCCCGATTCATTGAATCCCAAAATGTGACTTTAGACTCTCAATGAGTGCCTACTCTTGCTAAAGGGGTGGCCGCATATCGTCGCATTTCTATTGAGGACGCCGATATGCGACATGGGCGTAAAAGCCGGTCTAAAAAAATAGATGGATATAAACGCCACATCCTCAAAGATTTAGAGAGTGGTGTAGTTTGCGCGGTGGCGTTGACTCGCGCAAATACTCCGGAATCCGCTGCTACAGTTGACCTAGAACGTGACTTAAAATTCCAAAATATTCACCTAGCTGAGTTACATATTGATCGGGCTTATTTATCCAGTCATTGGGTGGTACAACGGGATGATAAATTACAGATATTTTGCAAGGCGTGGCCGGTCAGAAATTCTGGACGGTTTGATAAAAATTCTTTTTTTCTTGACTGGGATACGCATTTAATTAGCTGTCTCAATCAGGTAAGTGTCTCATTTGAACCCGGAAAAACTGTTCATTTTCCTTTGAGTGAATGTGCCATTTGTCCTCTGAGGGAAGACTGCACAAACAGTAAAAGAGGACGTAGTGTATCAATTCATCTTGATGAAGCCTTAATGCAAGAGTTGCGAGCGCGTCAGTCCACTGCTATTGGTCGCCAAGACTTGAGAAAACGTACTACAGTTGAACACTCTCTGGCTCATATTGGGTATTGGCAGGGGAACCGCGCCCGGTATCGAGCGACAGCGGAAAAATCTCTTCGATTTACGCCGAGTCGCTGTTGTCCATAATCTTCATGTCATTGCTCGAATGGCTGAGGTTCTGCCAATTAAACCGGCCGTAGAGTCTAACTCATTGACCGGGTAACTTCATACATCTGTTTTCTTGTCAACTCTTAATACTGAACCGACGCCCTAGGAGCGCACCCGCATCAATTAGTTGTTCAATATGAGCTAGGTTTCTTTTGATATATTGGAGTTGTTTTTTAATT
>NZ_JAUBSB010000153.1:0-1862 GCF_036702135.1 Microcoleus sp. LAD1_D3
TAAAAATTCTTCTAACCATTGCTGCTTGCTGAGTCCATAATTTTCGATGTCTTCCCACCCCTGAGCTCCTGCAATCGTAGCTAATATGGTAATGACCAGAATGTCTTTAAGTAAATGTTGTTTAGTTCGCTCTACTCTCGGATCTGGTATGTCATCAAAATAAGTTGATAAGCAAGCTCGTAAGTGTTGCATGGAGAGTGGTTGAGACCTGTCGGGTTTCGGTGATGATTTTGCCTCATTCACAACACGATTGAATCCTTTCTCCATTAATTTTTCCTCACCATTCGTGACACAGATGAAGCAGTATTATAGAACCCATTTGACATCTTTGAGGCTGCGAGTCGAGCGCCCGTTGTCTGTCGAGCGCCCCTTATCTGTCGAGCGTCGGTTGCCTGTCGAGCGTCATAAATATCTCAAATGGGTTCAAAAGAACCGCTATTGACAGGATGCTCCTTTATATCTTGCCCTTTTTGTCAAGTACAATTTATACCAAATTAGATGAGCTTACCCTGGGGCTAAACCCCTAATCAATTCCTCAATTCCATGTAGGGCAACATTTGCGAGTAGGGGTGAAATAACCCCACCCTGTGGTGTCCCTTCATCAGTTGGGAACAGCTTGTTTCCATCCATAACACCAGCTTTTAACCAAGCTCGGATTTGTCTCCGTAGGGTAGGATAAGTATTCAATTTTTTGAGAAGTGCATCGTGATTAATACGGTCGAAGCATTTACTGATATCGGCATCCAACACATACTTGGATTTATTGTGTATCGCACAGTATATTGCTCCTATCGCATCGTGGCATGAGCGTCCGGGTCTGAACCCATATGAGTTAGGTTCAAATCGCGCTTCCCATTCTGGTTCTAACACCAGTTTGACTAACGCTTGCAAGGCTCGGTCTTCCATTGTCGGTATACCTAAAGGTCTTTCCTCATCTGTTCCTGGTTTGGGTATCCAAACTCGGCGTGTTGGTTTAACCTTAGAACCCAGTGATATTTTATTTATCAACGCGAGACGTTGCTTTGGGGTCAGCGATTTAACGCCGTCCACACCTGCCGTCTTCTTACCGCGATTATCCTGAGTTACCCGACGAACCGAAGCGGCTTTTGCTGCCCAAGAACTTATCAACAGTTTCTGGAGTCTGCGTACTAGCTTGACATCACCACGATTAGACGCTTGATATATCCGCTTTTGCAATTTAAAAACGTTACGCTCTAGCTTTCGCCAGTTGATATCGTTCCATTCATACATCGGTTTTTCTGCCGTGTTCATAACATATTCATTGCTACTTGTAGCTATACCATCCGTATTACCGTAAGTCCGTTAGCATATCCTCACCATTACAGTGAGGCGTTGGCTTTTGACTCAATCTCTCCCACCCGTTACCTGGAAATCCAGATGTTTCGTCTTAGCTGACTGCTCGAAGTATTCGACCTCTCCGAGAGTAATCAGGTGGGTTACTTCGTTCCTCATAACCATTGGTTTGTTCCGTTAGGATGTCACCTTTTCACCGAGTTTTTGGGTAACGTACGTATGTCGAGTAAAATCCTCATACCACCCTGTACTAATGCCCTTTTGGGACTACCAGCGTATAAAGCCTTATTTCGCTGGATCGCCATAACGATGATTCACACAGTGACTTTGCTTTCGCTATCCGTAGGAACTTGGTTACGGGATACCACTTTAGGCTAGTAGCTCTTTCCGCTTTTACCTCCGCTTCACCGATTGATGGCTAGTCGCTACAGTGGGAGATATGCTTTCACCTCTACGTCTGAGGGACAGGACTAGACCTCTTGCAAAATAATTTTATGATATAATGGAAAGTTTTGCTTGACTGGATTGAATCCCAACTATTAACTTAT
>NZ_JAUBSB010000154.1:0-1848 GCF_036702135.1 Microcoleus sp. LAD1_D3
CCACTTTTATCAACGGGGGATGAGGGCTGTAACTCAGATTAGGTCTAGCTCTTAGCTCTCTTTGTCACCCCCCCAGGGAGCGATCAATTATTCAAGCTCGATTTAAGATAAGTTTTTCAGGCGTTAATTTCCTCCCACTATAATTGGAGATTATCTTCAATCTAAAAACAGGGGTGGTTTTGCCCGAACGACATAAAAACACACAAAAAACCTGGCGCAACCAGGTAGAAAGGTTCATTACTAAAAAAGTAATAGCAATAACTGTTTCAGAAGTATTATCAAGTTTTGCCATCACTCTATTCAGACTGAATCTTCGTTTACCTTGTCCAAATTTACCCTCAATTGCATTTCTAATTCTCTCATCTGACAAGGCTTGCTTCTTTTTTTCTTTACTGACTGTTGCTGGGGGTCTTCCCAAGGGCGGACCGCTGATTCTAATACCTTTTTCTTTACACCATGCTCGGTTTTCTCTTGTACGATAAATACGATCGGCATGAACTGACTCTGGATAATATCCGGTGAACCTATGATATGCTTCTACTTGTGCTTTTAAGTCTCCTGATTCGTTGAAACTATCCCAGCTCATTCGGTCTAAAAATACATATCCTTCAAAGCAACTGGCTGATAGTTTAGCTCCAAACTCTACTTTTTTCCCGGCTTTTCCTCTGACTATGGGACGGATATGGGGTTGGCTTAAACTTACTATTCTCTGCTCAATACTCTGTTTATTGTTATCAAATAACCATTGCTGTTGGCGATAGACTTCTGTGAGGACTAGCAGGGTTTTATATTGCTTTTTATTCAGACTTTTTAAAGTCGCACCTGACTCTATTAGCTGTCCAATATGAGCTAAATTTCTTTTTATATATTGGAGTTGTTTTTTAATTGCTTGTCTTTTTTTGTTTTGGGTGGGTCGTCTTTGTTTGGCTACTGCTAAGTAGTCTTTTCTCGCTAGATTCCGGTAGGTTCTTGGCTTTTTTTTTGCTTTGTTTTTTAGAGATTTATAGAGAATATCTATAATTTTTTCGGTGTGAACTCTGGCAAGGTTTAATAGTCCTAAGTCGGTCGGATAGGTAATATCGGCGGGGGCGCAGGTCACATCTACGAGCAACTTTCCTCGATTTTGTGACTCATTTTTGGCGTCCGAATCCTTTTTTTTTCGGGTTTGCCTGCGGCGGGTTCTTGTATTTTCACAGGCGATTCCTTCGTTCACTTTGTTAATTAAATTCCCACTAATCCGTTGTCGAAAGTGAACTAATAGTGATGGGTCAAATGGCAGCTCGTTACTGTAGCTTAATTGACCGATGAAGTATTGTAGATAGGGATTTTCGCGGATTTGTTCGACTGTTTCCCGATCGCTAATTAAGAGTTTTTCTTTAATAATTAATGCTCCCAATGCCATCCGAAAGGATTTGGCTGGTGCACCCATTTCTGTGGGGAAGTTTTCAGCATATTCTGACTCAAATTCTGACGCCTGGGATTAGTTGGGCCATTTTTACCCAACGGTTGTCTGGGGACAATTTAGATCCGTTGGTTAGTTCAAAGTCCAAGGGTGTGAGGGGAGCAAGCTCAGCTTTTCTGTACACGATCGCAGATGGTGATGCACGGGTTTTGATCTATTTTACCTGTTTTTCTTGCACCTGACTCTCGCTCGCACCAGTTCTTAGCCCATGCCACATAAAATCCGATCGATTATTCAGCAAGCCCTAAGTAAGTAAGTTGAAATAATTGACTGGTAGTGCTTTTATGTAAAGGATAGAGGATAATAGCTCTAAGCTGTTGTACCTTTAAATAGGGTATAATAAAAATTAAGTTTAGTCAATTTTTACAAAAATGCCAGCCAAAAAC
>NZ_JAUBSB010000155.1:0-1836 GCF_036702135.1 Microcoleus sp. LAD1_D3
TTAAAGGGAAAAACTTTTTGACTCCAACTTTTCACAACTGATAAAAAATTCCACACACATCTGCGGAATGTGGGTTTGAAATAAACCTAATGGATTGATTTCAAAAAATGTTTGTAGTCACGACTTACCCACAGGACTCAAGAAACCTGTTTTTTTACTCATATCCCTCGCGCTTCACGCTATATTGTCGTAAAAACAATCAATTTCTGCATCCTAGAATAATATAGACTTGTGCAATTCTCAATTGCCCACCAAACAATCTAATTGTTTTTGCATTTGGGCGGTAACTCGATCGAAACAAGCATCAACATAATCGCGATCGCGCGCCGCCTCCGAACCGTACTTCTCAAATACAATCGGTTCGCACACGCGAGTCCGAATTTGCACGGGTAAAGGCAGGTTTGGCAAAGGCCCAATACTCAATCCCCAAGGCAATCCCAAATACACCGGCAATACCACTGGATCGATGCCAAATAGCCACGGCATCCCCAATTCATGCAATTTCTTTGCTTCTTCGTACAAATCTGCCAAAACTATCAAAGTATCGTGGGCACCGTGCGAGATAATTGGTACAATTGGCACTTCTTCTCGCAATGCTAATTTAATAAATCCCTTGCGCCCCGCAAAGTATATTTGATGGCGCAAATGATGGGGGCGAAAAACATCTTGGGCGCCGCCCGGATAGACGAGAACTGGGGCATTTTTACGCAAAGCTGCGATCGCCATTTTCGGATGTGCCTTGAGGGCACCACACTGAACCGCCATGCTAGCAATATCAGGAGAAACTTCCCAAACCGTGGGGTGCATCAATCCGTAGGCCAAGCGTTCGGTTCCGTACCTGCGGAACCATTCGTATAGGAACATAAACATATCGGGAGCGGCTATTCCCCCGTTGTGAGAACCGACAACGAGCATTTTTCCGCTCGCGGGGACGTGATGCCAGCCGTCGCTTTCTACGCGAAAATAGTAGCGGTACAGCCATTCCCAGATTGGCAACAGAAGCTTAATGAAGTCGGGATTGCGATCGTCTAAAGATAGACCGTCAAAGGGATATTTAGAGGATTTGCCGTCTTTTTTGTTAGTAGTTTTTGTCACTGCAAAAATATTCAACGCTTTGGTCATTATATAGCATAAGGAAGAAAGCTTTAGCTCTCGAAGATAGAAGACTTTAGTTATTTCGGAAAGAAGGAAGCAGGGAGTAGATTAGTTGGGCTTTTCCTCTACTTGTGCGTGCAATTATCCCGATCGCCTACCAAAACAAGATTTTTCCTATCATTAATAGGCTACCCTTCCGCAGGAATCTACCGAATTAGTTTCAGCCATTGAAAACCTCATAAATATCAAAAGCGGTTGCTATAGCAATATAATTAAATCAGAATTGGCGCAAATATTTGGTTTCTGATTTGAGGGGGCTGGTTTTGTTCGGAGGTTTTGTGCGGGTTGTCTATTTTGGTGGCTAAACCCCCCTTGTATCTTTAAATTGAGATGTTGCACCATTCTCAATAAGACTTTTATGGGCGGGCTCTCCTGCCCAACCCCTACTCCCCACAAGAAATTAATTCTTTGTGGAACAGGCCGGAAAGCCTGTTAAGCGAGAATGGTGCAAGATGTAAGTTTAAACAGACTCGCTCTCAAACTTCAGCAGGCACAGTAAAGCGTCAGCGAGTAAATATCAAGAAACCCTCCAAGTTTCTTACGTAAGAGTCAGTATCAAGGGCACCTGAAGTCGAGGAACTACAAACCCTCGTGGTGACGACTATAATCCAATGGCACTGAAAAAGTGAGCAAAAAAAAATCTGTAAGGCAAGATATACATAGATAATTGCCTTACAAACC
>NZ_JAUBSB010000156.1:0-1681 GCF_036702135.1 Microcoleus sp. LAD1_D3
TTGAAATGCTCACCGTCCTAAAGGAGCGGTGATTCTTGACGCTTCATCGGGATTTGCTACCGAAGTAGTCTGACAATCCCTCTGCGCCCGTTTTGAGTCGTGGCGATTCCCCATCCCGACTTTCTCTATATTCCTCGAAGCATTTTGATCTCTATCCTGCTCAGTACCACAACTCAGACAAAGCACTGAACGGACAGACAAATCGATTTTACCCCATTTAAAACCACAGTCCGCACAAACTTGGCTGGTAGGTTCCCACCTACTAATCACTTGAAACTCTCTACCAAACTTTTCAGACTTAGCCTCACAGAGAGTTCTAAACTCCCTCCATCCTTGCTGACTAATTGCCCGCGAAAGTTTCCGGTTTTTCACCAGGCCCGACACATTCAAGTCTTCCAAAATAATCACTTGGTTTTCGTTGATTATTTTGGTTGATAATTTGTGCAGGAAATCTTTGCGGGTGTCGGCAATGCGGTTGTGTAACTTAGCCATCTTGATTCGCGTTACATTTCTTCTTTTAGAGTCTTTCGGCTGGCGGGCTAATTTGCGCTGAAGTTTACGGATTTTTTGGTCTAACTTTTTGTAGTTAGGACTTTCAGCTTTTTCACCATTGCTCATCACTGCAAAAGTTTTAATCCCCAGATCGATTCCGATGCTTTGGTTCTTGGCATTAGAATGAATGGGTTGAACTTCTACTACAAAACTCAAAAAGTAACGATTTGCACAATCTTTAATTACTGTGACTGAACTAGGTTCAGATGGTAGTGTTCTTGACCATATTGGGTTGACAACACCAATCTTGGCTAAATAGACACCGCTATTTTTTAGGGAAAAACCTCCAATTCTAAATCGTGCCGACTGGCTATTGGTTCTTTTTTTGAACTTAGGATAACCCACCTTACGACCTTTTCGCTTCCCCTTACAGGAGTCGAAAAAATTCTTAAAAGCTGTTTCTAAATCTGCTACAGATTGCTGTAACGGAATATTAGAAACTTCGCTCAGCCAAGCTCTTTCTTCGGTCTTTTTTGCTTGGGTTATCACGATTTTTTGCAGGTCAGCCGAACTTGGTTTCTTCTCAGACTGCTTGCAGAGAGCTAGGCTGTCGTTCCAGACTTTTCGGACGCAACCAAACAGCCGAGCCAAGCTCTGCTTTTGTTCTGCCGTCGGATAAAATCTGTACCGGAACCTCGCTTTCATGGTTATACTGAATATTGGTCTGTAGGTTTGATTATATATTGGTTTGCAAATAATGACAACTCTTTATCGCCGCGAGCGCCATTCTGTTACAGAACTTAAAATGCACTTGGTCTGCGTAACAAAGTATCGTCGGTCTGTATTTACGGCTGAAAGCCTTGATTTGATTGAAAAATCGTTTCGAGAGGTAGCCCAAAAAATGAATTTTCAAATGATAGAGTTCAATGGCGAAGGCAATCATGTCCATGCGCTGATTGAGTATCCGCCTAAATTGTCGATTTCTCAAATCGTTAACGCATTAAAAGGCGTTTCTAGCCGTCGTTACGGACAGGCTGGGCACGAAAAACCCCATAAAGAAGCTTTGTGGAGTCCTAGTTATTTTGCTGTTTCAGTAGGAGGTGCACCTTTAGAAGTTTTGAAGGAATATATTAGAAATCAAGAAAAGCCGTCCTAGAAGGACGGGGCTTGAATCCCGTTTTTTTGGTCA
>NZ_JAUBSB010000157.1:0-1514 GCF_036702135.1 Microcoleus sp. LAD1_D3
TTATGAGTTAGCTCTAGGGGGATTAAATTGAAAACCTTCTATTATAGCATAGATTTTTTTTGCAAGAGGTCTAGTATCGTGAGACCCAAAATATTGCTCCTCGAACTGAGCGATGCGGAGTCAAATTAAAACTGAATGCAGAACAACTGCTAATTTTAGCGGAATTGATTGAAGCAAACAATGATGCAACTCTCGAAGAACTCCGTTATTTACTGTACCAAAAAAATGGTTTTACTATCAGCATAGCAACAATGGGAAGAATGGCAAAACTCTTAAATATGACCTTAAAAAAAACTCTTTTTCCCTCAGACAAAGGCAGTGACAGAGTTCAGAACCTGCGATATAAGTTCTGGCAAAAAATCCGAGAAGTTTGTCTCAAAGACTTAATATTCATTGATGAATGTGGAGTAAACTTGGCAATGGTTAGGTTATATGCTCGGTCTATAAAAGGTTCAAGAGCCAAGGAACCAAAACCGAATAAACCGGGCAGAAATGTCTCAATAATTGGAGCTATATCGGTCAATGAAGTCCTAACATCAGTCAATTTAACAGGCACAAGTGATGGAATTACATTTGAGGCTTTTATCATCCGAAAGTTAGTACCAAAATTATGGAAAGGTGCTTGTGTAGTGATGGATAATTGTACTATTCATACCGGAGAAGAAATAGAAAAAGCCATCAAAAAGAAAGGGGCAAAATTAATATACTTGTCGCCCTATTCGCCCGACTTCTCACCAATTGAACATTTATGGTCAAAACTCAAAAACATTCTCCGTTCTATCAAAACGACTAATTATCGAGAATTAGCAGAAGCGATAGAGTTTGCCTTCAATCAAGTTACATTATCCGATATGAGGAATTGGTTTACTCACTGCTGTTATTGTACCTCATCTTTCTGAGAAACGCTATAGATGCGTTTACCCTGATTATGTCGTAGCATTAAAAAGCAATCATCCCACTCTTTACACTAAGCGTAAAAAACTGGTTTGAGACCGCAAGAACTCAGCAATTCGTGGGAATTGAAATCAGTTATGACTCCCGAACCGAAAAGGGACATCATCGCGTCGAAAGCCGAAAAGTTTGGGCGGTACCAGTGGCCAAACCGGAGGACTTTACAAACAAGAACAGTGGGCAAATCTACGCACTATTGTAATTGTCGAAAGAGTTCGTCATCTTTGGAATAAAACCACTTATGAGGTACAGTTTTACCTAAGTTCGTTACCAGTAGATGCTAAAGCGGAATGGTCGTGCTATTCGTAAACATTGGGGCATTGAGAATCAAGTTCATTGGAGTTTAGATGTGACGTTCAATGAAGATAAATGCCGTATTCGTTCGTTAAATAGCCCTCAAAACTTGGCTCTGGTCAGACGGATGGCGTTGAATGCTGTCAACAAAGAAACAACTCTCCAGCGTAGCTTGCGACAAAAAAGAAAACGGGCTGCGATGAACAATGACTATATGATGCAGATTCTCAAATGCTTTTGTCAAGCATGATTGAGCTGCTCTTACCCTG
>NZ_JAUBSB010000158.1:0-1508 GCF_036702135.1 Microcoleus sp. LAD1_D3
AGGTTCTGTCGATTAAATTTATGGCTATTTCTGGCTTTTTCTTGAATTCTGGGTCATCTTTTCCTTCTGGTAATGAGCAGGGTAAGCTCATCTAATTTAGTATAAATTGTACTTGACAAAAAGACAAATATAAAAAATGTGGTATTTACGTATTAGCAATTTTATAATGCCTTAAAAACTAAGCCATCAAGCGGTAAAACTAAATGGATAGAGGATTCCTGCCCGTTGTGCCAAGGTCTAAACTACTGAAGAAGCCCTCACCTATCTCTATGCAAGAGTTACAAGGAAGCTTATCAAGTTATTTTGATGACGTACCCGACCCGAGAGTGAACCGAACCAAACGTCACTTACTGAAAGATATTCTCGTCATTGCTATATTATCTACAATAGCTGGAGGTGATGGGTGGGAAGACATGGAAAATTATGGAATCAGTAAGCAGCAATGGTTGCAAAAATTTTTAGACTTACCAAATGGTATCCCGAGCGATGATACCTTCCGACGAGTTTTTGAAAAGGTAGACCCGAAAGTTTTAGAACAGAAGTTGACTGAATGGGTTAAACAATTAATTGGACCAGTTGTCCAACAAGTTATCCCGATTGATGGAAAAAGTATCCGAGGTTCTTATGACCGAAAAACCGGGGAAAAGAATTTACATTTAGTGACGGCGTGGGCGAGTGAAAATCGGTTGGTACTTGGACAAGTTAAAGTTGAAAACCATTCCAATGAAATCACAGCTATCCCAGCCCTATTGGAATTAATCGATGTCACCGGAGCGATTATTACGATGGATGCGATGGGTACTCAAACCGAGATTGTACGGCTGATTCGTCAAAAAAAAGCTGATTACGTAGTTACTCTGAAAAAGAATCATCCCACCCTTTACAAACAAGTCAAAACCTGGTTTGAAACAGCCAGAGCCAAGCAATTTGGGGGAATTGAAGTGAGTGAAGATTCCCGAACGGAAAAAGCACATCATCGAATCGAAACTCGAAAAGTTTGGGCGGTTCCAGTGGGGGTTTTAGGGGTGCTTTACAAACAAGAAGACTGGACAGATATTCAGACTATTGTTATAGTAGAACGTTTCCGTTATCTGTGGAACAAAACCACTCATGAAGTACAATTTTACTTAAGTTCCTTACCCGTAGATGCCCAGCTTAATGGTCGCGTTATTCGTCAACATTGGAGTATTGAAAATCAAGAACATTGGGTTTTAGATGTCACTTTCAATGAAGATCGATCTCGCATTCGGTCCTTGAATAGCCCTCGAAACTTGGCTGTTATCAGACGGATGTCCCTGAATGCTGTAAATCAAGAAACTACTCTCAAGCGTAGCTTGCGACAGAAAAGAAAACGGGCTGCAATGAATGATGAATACATGATGCTTCTTCTCAAATCCTTTTGTCAAGGCTGATTGAGATGCTCTTACCCTGTGGTAATGAGTCGGCTTTTTTATATAATTCAATATCTAATGGCAGGCTCTTCTTACCATCATATAGATGACTTGTAA
>NZ_JAUBSB010000159.1:0-1481 GCF_036702135.1 Microcoleus sp. LAD1_D3
CAATGGCACTGAAAAAGGCTTAATCACGCCCGCAGTTTAGCTTTCAAGACAGAGCGAGGTTCCTGCATTCGAGGATACGGTTTCGGCCTGCGTTTTAAAACTCTGGGTTCAGAACGCTCAGGTCGAATCGTGAGTAAATTAGTTGCCACCTGTTCCAAAAGTAATTGACGCCATAGTCGCTGTTGGCGTTTTCCTGTAGTTGCCAACAGCGTCAATAACAGATTAAACTGCTGCCTAGTTGATTGGAATGAGAGTTGAAAAACTGTATTTTTTGACGAAGATACAGCCTGCCACATAATGGTACGTAGTAAAGTGTAGGCTAATAAGTGTGTCCAGATTTCTTTTCTCACCATCACCGGAGTTTTAGCTGTTAACATCTCCATTTTTAACGTGGTTTTGAGATAGCGTAAATTGACTTCTGCTGCCGACCAACGTAATCCATATAAAGAAGTCAATTTTTCAACAGTGTACCGCTTGGCATCTACCAATGTTGTCACTACAATGATACGCTCATCTCTGAAGCCTCGGCGTTTAATTCGTAAGCATACTTCCCGGACGATGAAACTAGACGGCAATGCCTCGAATTCCTCAATAGTCATGTGGTTGGGACACTGTTGTGGCTTATTCCACACGACTTTGTGGTCGCCAATTCCCAACTTTTTTCCCCGTCTAAAGTCAGTTTTACGGAGATGATTCTTACGGAAAACAGCATCTGCTCCTTGCTGTTTCACTAAAACTAAATCAACATAATTACCATAAGCTTGATCTGCCAATATCACATCGTCGGGGACTAAATTTGCATAAATCAAACGGCTCATCACAATCTCACTGCTTGCCAAGGATGCTATGCCAGCGGATACCACAGCCCCTGTTAGTAATGAAAAGAGTACCACTATTTTAGCGATGGGAAATCCACACCCAGCTTTTTGATTACTGTGTTGCGGATACTCGGCTTGATTAGCAGCAGTATCATTCATCAACACTGTTGTCCCATCTAGTACCCGCACCCGTCGTCCACACCATTGTTGTTCTAGAGGAACTTCCTTTTCTAGGGCTTCTGCGACTATTGGTACTAACTGTTGAACGAGTTTTTCTGGTAGTCGCTTACGAGCTTTACTATATGCCCCGGTATCAGAAGAAGGAGACTTGACTCCGGCCGCACTCAACCACGTACTCATCCGCTTCACGGCTTGACTCAAACTTTTGTCGGGCTCTAGTACCTGGGATATCATCGCCCACAAGGTGACTATCGGTGTGTAGATGCTTTGGTAGTAGGTGATCTTCTCCTTCGCTAGAAGCTCCTGGACTAACTCTTCTGGCAGCAGCTTCTCCCAAGGTGAGGCAACGCTCTGCAAAAATTGTTGTTTGAGAATGCACCCACGATTTGGCATAATGGAGAGAGATATTTTGGTTTGTAAGGCAATTATCTATGTATATCTTGCCTTACAGATTTTTTTTTGCTCACTTTTTCAGTGCCATTG
>NZ_JAUBSB010000160.1:0-1476 GCF_036702135.1 Microcoleus sp. LAD1_D3
GGTCGAAAGACCCAGTGGCACCACTCCGATTCAATTCTGAACTCGGTTGTTAAACGTCCAGTTGCCTAAGATATTTGCCCCGTCACAGCTCGAAAATAGCTTGACCTCTGGAACCACTTTTTAACAAAACATCCTCTCTGTACACATAGGGACTTTGTTGTTTTTGCTGATTGATTTTTAACTGGAAGTTATGGCAACCGCCAAGGCGGTTATGGCGTAAACTGGGGATAGTCTTTTTTTTTTGTTGCGGAACGCTCGCACGACTCCTCCCTAAACCCTATAGCTACGACCTAGGTCAAAAAATCATTCAAGCCATCAAAGCTAGGGCGTCGGTTCAGTATTGGGAGTTGACAAAAAAAGGACTTTATGAAATTAGCCAGTCCATGAGTTCGACTTTATGCCTGGTGTAATTGGCCGAACCTTATCCATTCGAGCAATGACATGAAGATTATGGACAACAGCGACTCGGCGTAGAGAGAAAAGATTTTTCCGCTGTCCAATATAGAGCGAGCACGGTTCCCCTGCCAATGCCCAATATGAGCCAGAGAGTGTTCAACTGTAGTACGTTTTCTTAAGTTTTTTCGACCAATAGCAGTGGATTGACGTGCTCGCAACTCTTGCATTAAGGCTTCATCAGGATGAATTGATACAGTCCGTCCGGCTCTCCTGAACTTATGGTTATAAGTTTATCTAATCAGAAAAGCAAGCTAATACGTGATTCCTAAAATTATTAAAATTAGAAAAACCATACCCTTGTCGCATTATCAACTTAATCCGATTGTTGATTCCTTCCATGACTCCACTTGTGGTGCGATAAAGAAAGTAGTTGCAAATACCCTCAAAATGATTCTCAATTGTTGATGCAGATTCTCTAAAAAATACTTGTGCATGATTTAGCCCTTTTTTGATTTTCTTCTGCCCTTTTTTGACCGTCAAATTAGTCTCATATATTTCTCTAAATTTTTCTTTCATCTCATACGCAATTCTCAAAAATTCTGATTTCCCTAGTGTCAATTCTAATTTATCAATCTGCTCTGGATTCCAATTTACTCGATTACTTAATAATAAATATTTACTTTGCCTATCTGTTATTCCGGCTGCTCTACGTAACTTATTTAAGTCTTTATTAACTACTTTCATTACACGAAAACGAGCAATAATAACTAGGGCCTTTAGGAATACTTGCTCTATAACGAGAGGGAAATCCTCCCCACATATCAACACTCACTTCCTCAACTTGTTCTCGAACCTCAAACGGTTTTTGTGTAAGGACTCAGGTGGTGGGTATTGACAAGTGTGATACTGGAAAGTAGGTAAGGACTGATACCATTTTTTTAAAGATGTGATAGAGATAAAGAATGTAAAATCCAAGACCATCCGGTGAGAAAACCAATGACGCTCGGGCGTGAAAGATGCCAAAATTTCCTTGACTTTTGTGCGGAGTTCGTCAAGATTACTAAACACCGACTTTCGCTA
>NZ_JAUBSB010000161.1:0-1418 GCF_036702135.1 Microcoleus sp. LAD1_D3
GATCGTGTCCCGCCGAGTGGTGTAGCTGGGCGATAGCGAAGCCGCTCGCAAGCGCACCTTCCATAGTGCTGTAGGGAGCGGGCGGCGTAGCGGTGGTCACCAGTGTTTTCCGGTAGGGTCGGGTTGTTCAAGACCAACCTGAAGGACACCACTGATGACCGACGACATGATGAACCTGCGCTCACTCGTTGAGAAGAGCGCCGACGCCGATTTGCTGCGGGATATGATCGGCTTTGCTGCCGAGAAGCTGATGGCGCTGGAGGTCGGGACGAAGACCGGCGCGGGTTATGGCGAGAAGAATGGCTTCCGACTGGCCCAGCGCAACGGTTATCGCGACCGGGACTGGGAGACGCGAGCGGGCACCGTCGAGTTGCGCATTCCGAAGCTTCGCACAGGCAGCTATTTCCCGAGCTTCCTTGAGCCGCGCCGGATGGCCGAGAAGGCTCTGACGGCGGTGATCCAGGAGGCCTATATCCAAGGCGTCTCGACCCGATCCGTCGATGACCTCGTCAAGGCCATGGGCATGTCGGGCATCTCCAAGAGCCAGGTATCCCGGCTCTGCGAGGAGATCGACGATAAGGTGAAGGCCTTCCTCGACAGGCCTATCGAAGGGGAATGGCCCTATCTGTGGATCGATGCCACCTATCTGAAGGTCCGGCGCGGTGGCCGGATCGTCTCCGTCGCCGTCATCATTGCGGTGGGCGTCAACACCGACGGCCGACGCGAAGTGCTCGGTATGGAGATCGGCACATCCGAGGCCGAAGCGATCTGGACTGAGTTTCTTCGAAAGCTGACCAGACGGGGCCTGCGCGGCGTCAAGCTTGCTGTCTCCGATGCGCATGAGGGGATCAAGGCGGCCGTGTCGAAGGTGCTCTCCGCTACCTGGCAGCGCTGCAGGGTCCACTTCATGCGCAATGCCTTGGCCCATGCCGGAAAGAGCGGACGGCGCGTCGTCTCCGCCTTCATCGCCACCGCCTTTGCCCAGGACACCCCAGAGGCTGCAAGCACCCAATGGCGTAATGTCGCCGACCAGATCAGGCCCAAGGTGCCGAAACTCGCCACGCTGATGGATAATGCCGAACAGGATGTGCTCGCCTACATGACCTTTCCCAAAACGCACTGGACCAAGCTTCATTCGACCAACCCGATCGAACGCCTCAACGGCGAGATCAAGCGTCGCACAGAGGTCGTCGGTATCTTCCCAAACGACGAGGCTATCGTCCGCCTCGTCGGCGCGTTGCTCCTCGAACAGAACGATGAATGGGCTGTGCAACGTTCCCGCTACATGACGCTTGAGACCATCGCCACAATGAGCGATGATCCTCTCATCAGCCTGCCAGCGGCAAGCTGACCCATTCCCGGCTCTGTCCGGAAGGCACGGCGACTGCCGAAGCTACACCACCTCCTGGGACACGATC
>NZ_JAUBSB010000162.1:0-1248 GCF_036702135.1 Microcoleus sp. LAD1_D3
GTTTTTGGCTGGCATTTTTGTAAAAATTGACTAAACTTAATTTTTATTATACCCTATTTAAAGGTACAACAGCTTACAAGCTCATACTGCTGAAATCGCCAAAATTTTATACAGAAACACTCCCCCCGAGGCATTAGATAGCCTGGAAACAATAGAAGGGCACTTGAGAAAACAATGGATAGAGATAGTGGGACCCGAAGTTGCTTTTTTTTATCAAAGAAACCACGGGAACAGACAAAGGACGCCCCCGAACAGTAAAAAGCTGTGTGGGTGAGTTAAAAATTACCGAAAAACAAGCAGAAAAATTAAATCTCAAAAAATCGACTCGCTTGGCCCCTTTTTTTTGAGAAATGCTGTCTGCGACAAGTAGCCCTGTTATCCTATTCCAAGGCATCTCAATAAATTGAAGTACAGAGGGGAATCAAGATAGGTCATACCAGTTTACATAGATTGGTAGAAAACCAAGAGTGGGTCGAACCAGTAGCATTCACCCCAATTAAAGAAACCATGTGGATGGAGGGAAAGTGGGGAGCGTGTCACTTTTGCGATAAGTATAAATACTCACAATAAGTAGGGCAAAGGTTTTGAGCTATTGTTGGCAAAATCGGCGAAAATAATGATGTCTTAATTAGTGGCGATTGAACGATGACTCCCGAACAACAACAGGCGATTCAAACATATGTAGAGGCTATTTCGGCAATCCTGTATGCTGATTGTGACCCGAAATCGTTGAAAACATTAGAAGATATCGAGATCACGGTTAAAGATAAGGTGTTAACTCATGTGACACCGCAGATCGGAATTTTTTTATCTACTCAGCGAGCGGGACAAAAGCAGGAAGGGTAAAGAGATTAAAAAGTACATTAGGTGATTTAAGCATCACCCAAAAGCAAGCAGATAAACTAGGGTGTGGGAGTGGGAGTAGATTGAGTCCACATTTAGAAAACTGTTGTTTAAGACTGAGTGCTAATGTTGCCTATCAAAATGCAGCCAAAGATATTGAATATATAACAGGGATTACGGTTCCAGCGAAGACACAACAAAGATTAGTACATTATCAAAAATTTGAGCAGCCCATTGCAACAGCAGATATTGCCGAGTTAAGTGTAGACGGTGGAAAAGCACGATTAATTACACCACTCGGATAAAAATCCGAGTGGAAAGATTATAACCCACATTCCGCACCCCAAACTGGCACATAGTCGGATTGAGGGGGTAAAAGTGAATCACCCGAGACAATGGTGAGTA
>NZ_JAUBSB010000163.1:0-1202 GCF_036702135.1 Microcoleus sp. LAD1_D3
GGGAGCATCCCGCTTTTTAACTAAGCATACCTACCCATTTTAATCTCATTATTTAAATATGCACATCTGAGTCTTAAAATTTGAGGCACATTTTTTTCGTTCCACTGTGCACCTACAATCTTAATTCTTGCTCCAATCTGTTTAATTAAAGACTCTACAGCTCCCGAACCAATATCAATACCCTGATTTTGATAATTCTGGTAATCTGGGATTCTTGACTGATGTTTTCGGAGATAATTCTGGAAATTTTTACTTTCTTTAGCTCTCACTCCTACAAATTCGGCTATAGCTTCTACTGTTGACCCTTGCCACAGTTGGCTCTCGACTCTTCTGAGTCGTTTGAGTGACCCCCCTACTTTATGTATATTTTCTCTCAAATGATACCAATCTAATACCTCTCTTCTTTGCTCTGTAGTCCCAATTTGATTAAACAGATTCCACACTCCATCATGACCATCTCCCAAACAAGTTATTACTTCACTTTGAAGTTGGCTATTTACCCACGCCACTAAATCTGCATTATTTTGAAAGAAGGCTGCTGCTACTTGACCATGTAACTTAACTGCCTTATAATTCCTCCAGACACTTTCTTCTCCTAAAGGAGTTCTTAGTCTGACGTTTCCTCCGTCTATACTCAATGCTTCTACTTTCTCAGTAGTTTCAGGCGGCAGCAATTTGTAACGCTCTAATAGCCGATGTTGTGTACTGTGGGGTACATAAATTCCTGTCAACATTTTGAGGTCTCTCTCCGCATTGGCAAAAGACTCATTTCCCACTAATAATAAACAACATTTCTCCAGATTCGGACTCAGGCGACTTCCCTTCTTCACTCCCAGCCTTTGGGCTTGTTTGCTCGATAGAGTTACTTCTCCTACACAACTTTTTATGGTTCTTTTTCTTCCCGAACCTTTTCCCCCCGCCGAGTGAAAAAAAAACCGCTAATTTCTGGTGCTACTGTCTTAATTAAATGTTCCCTCACACTCAGTTCTACGGATTCAAAGCTTTGTAGATTGTCTACTGGGGTATTCTTATAAAGGATCTCTGCTATTTCTTGGAGATTTATTTTGAGCTTCTGTTGTTCTTCTGGGGTCATGCTAACTTGGATTTTGGATTATGGTAATTTATCTGCTTTCTATTATGCCATCAGCTTAGCCAGACAATTGCCTGAGTATTTATACTGATCGCCAAAGTGGGATGCTCCC
>NZ_JAUBSB010000164.1:0-1051 GCF_036702135.1 Microcoleus sp. LAD1_D3
AGTCGGGTCGCAGAAAGAGGAAGCCCAAACAGTGATGTTTGGAATCACCGTGGCTTTAGCGGGCGTGAGAATGTCAAAACACTGCTACTTATGTGCAGAGACAATACTTTTTTGAGACCAAAAAGTATTACAACTCAATTGATATCTATCATCAAACCAAGAATTTAGAATCTTATGGGTATCTGCCCACTAAAGTTAGTAAGCAGGTTGTGCGTAGAGTATCAGAAGCTTGGAAAGGTTGGTTAGCAGCATTGAAAGATTGGTCAAAGCATCCTGAGAAGTATCTAGGAAAACCTAAAATGCCTGGATACAAGCATAAAGAGCGTGGTAGGAATGTTGTCATATATCCAATAGATGCAATATCAAAACCGGCTTTAGCTAAAAGTATTGTTAAGCTGTCTCAGACCTCCATTGAATTCCCAACTCAGGCTAAAAATGTTGACCAAGTAAGGATTATTCCTAAGCTTGACCACTACGTTATTGAAGTTGTTTACACCGTTGAAGAAGCCGTAAAATCGGATGGTAAATATGTTGCTGGTGTAGACCTTGGTTTAAACAATTTAATGGCTATAACATCCAATCATCCCGGTCTCAGACCGCTTTTGATTAATGGTAGACCGTTGAAAAGTATTAATCAATTATTCAATAAAAGAGTTGCCGCATCACAATCAATTGAAGCTGGGAGACAAATAAAAATGTTGAACGGCAAGCGTGACAGAAGGATTGATAACTATCTCCATATAGCGATTCTCAGATAAATGAGGTATACAGAAACCCTTTATTGTCAAGCTTTCCAGGTCAAAATTCGTACCTCACCTTTTTGAGAAAGGCTATACTGTTAGCCGTAGAGTTATTGACTGGTGTCAATTAAATGATCTTAGCCAGTTAGTTATAGGCAACAACCAAGGATGGAAACAAGATATCAACATTGGTAAAAAGAACAATCAAGAATTTACCAATATTCCACACGCGAAACTTAGGACTGAAAAATAAATAACTTGATGGATTGTCGGGTATAATCAAAAACAGCGCCCTGATTGCTATTTTCTCT
>NZ_JAUBSB010000165.1:0-1019 GCF_036702135.1 Microcoleus sp. LAD1_D3
ATCCTGTGTGTCTGAACTGTGCTTTAATGGGGGCGGGCGGAAGGCCGTCGGGATCCCGGTCGTTGGAGACCGTTTGCTGGCTCTGGTCCTCCGCCCGCTTTTGATACCCGAACCTGAACAGTTGACGGAGGCCGTGACAGCGGACCTCGCATCACAGGAAGAGGCACGCCATGATACACCCTGATGTCATCGGATGCGATATTGCCAAAGCGCATCTGGATTTTTTCGACAGCGCCCTCAATCGCCATGCCCGCATCGACAACACGCCTGCGGCGATTGCCGTTTGGCTTGATGGTCTTGGCGACCGCAAGGTCCATATCGTCCTTGAGGCGACGGGCCGCTATGACCGGCAGTTCCGCTTGGCGCTCGAAGCCAGGCATCAGTCCTACTCTCGCGTCAATCCTGCCCGTGCCCGCGACTTTGCCAAGGCGATCGGCCTTCTGGCCAAGACGGATGCGATTGATGCGCGCCTGCTGGCACGGATGGGTCAGAGCCTGACGCTTGCCAGCCAGCCGCCGGATGACCCGGAGCGCCATGCGCTTGCCCGCCTTCATAACCGGCGCGACCAGCTCGTCGCCATCCGGCAACAGGAGCGCACACGCCTGCACGAAGCCGAAGGGGTCGAGCGCGACAGTCTGGAAAGCCACCTGTCCTGGCTGGATGCGGAGATCGTTCGCATCGAAAAGCAAGGGCGCGATGCCCTGAAAGCCGACGAGGCGCTGAAGCATCAGGAGGCCAGGCTGCGTTCCATTCCCGGCATCGGGCCTGTCGCGGCGCTGACCCTCATTACCCATATGCCCGAACTCGGCGATCGTTCGGCCAAGGCCGCCGCCGCCCTTGCCGGCCTTGCACCCTTCAATGTCGACAGCGGCAGCTTGCGCGGCAAGCGGCACATCCGCGGCGGCCGAAAGCGGGTCCGCGATGCGCTTTACATGGCCGCGCTCACAGCCAGCCGGATGCCCTCGGCCTTCAAGGCCCATGCCGATCGGATGAAGGAACGCGGCAAGCCTTTCAAGGTC